>CADBUA010000131.1 GCA_902797665.1 uncultured Lachnospiraceae bacterium
AGAGAAAGAGACAGCAGCTCTGCCTGAGGCTTTTTCAGAGACCGAGGCCGAGCTTCAGACAGAGAGCAGGAGAGAGACCGAAGGACGTGTTCAGCTCCACATCAGCGGGCAGAATCCTGAGGGGGCAGTCTCTGAGACAGAGAAGCTTTCGCCTGCTACAGAAAAGGCTCTGTCTGAGACCGAAGAATCAGAGAGACAGAAAGAGGCGCCTGCCCTCATTGAGACGGAGGGGCTTTCCGCTCCAAAGGAGCTTCCGGAAGCGACAAAGACGAGGGGGCTTCTGGGCATTCATGGGGCGGCGATCTCGGAAGAATACCAGATCGTCAACCGGATGCCGGCGGGAATCTACGTAACGGAGGTTGATCCGGGATCCGGGGCGCAGATGGCCGGAATTCTGAATGAAGATGTGATCACGGCCATCGATGGAGTTCAGGTTACGTCCATTGAGGAGCTCAGGGGAGCTCTGGACGGAACAAAAGCTGGCGATATCGTCTCAGTCACGATCATCCGGGCGGACGATCACGAAAAATATACGGTGGAGAAGACGGTCAGAGTGACCCTTCAGTAGAGTCGGAGATAAGAGTCAGGATGGCAGACGAGGAGAAGAGGGATCGTAAACTGGACCTGGAGGAGGCAGACTCTGGGGGAGATGACAGGGAGGACGAGGAGAAAAAGGAGCCATTTGAGAAGGTGTGCTTTCTCTGCCACCGCACGGAGAGCAGAGCCGGAAAGATGATCAATCTTCCGGGTGGCATCTCGGTGTGCCCGTCCTGCATGCAGAATGCTTTTGATCAGATCAACAATCCGGAGTTCCGGAACATGCTCAACCTTTCCAACTTCGGGACGATGAAAAACTTCCCGGACATGGGGATGTTCAATCTGAATCAGGGACCGGGGGCGGTGAAGCAGGAGGGCCCGAAGAAAAAGGAGAAAAAAAAGAAGGAGCCGTCCGCTCTGGCGTCTTTCGATATCCGGGATCTCCCGGCGCCCCATAAGATCAAGGCGGCGCTGGATGAGTTCGTGATCGGACAGGACTATGCCAAAAAGGTGATTTCGGTTGCGGTTTACAACCATTATAAAAGGGTCCGGACCAACACGAATTCCATGGACGATATCGAGATCGAAAAGTCAAACATGCTGATGATCGGTCCGACGGGCGCGGGAAAGACCTACCTGGTCAAAACCCTGTCAAAGCTTCTGGATGTTCCGCTGGCCATCGCGGATGCCACCGCGCTGACGGAGGCAGGCTACATCGGGGACGATGTGGAGAGTGTGCTCAGCAAGCTGCTGATGGCGGCGGGCAATGACGTCGAGAAGGCGGAGAAAGGGATCGTCTTCATCGATGAGATTGATAAGCTTGCGAAGAAGCAGAACACCAATCAGAGGGACGTCAGCGGGGAGTCGGTGCAGCAGGGACTCTTAAAGCTTTTGGAAGGGGCGGAGATCGAGGTTCCGGTGGGCGCCACCTCCAAGAACGCAATGGTGCCGATGACGACCATGAATACCGAAAACATCCTTTTTATCTGCGGCGGAGCTTTTCCGGGTCTGGAGGATCTCATCAAGCAGCGGCTGACCAAGTCCTCCGCCATGGGCTTTGGGTCGGACCTGAAGGACAGGTTTGATGATGACCCGGATCTTCTGGGGAAGGCGGTGAACGAGGATCTGAGGAAATACGGGATGATCCCGGAGTTCATTGGCCGCCTGCCGATGCTCTTTGCGCTCAGAAAACTGGACCGCGATCTCCTGGTCCGGATTCTGAAGGAGCCGAAGAACGCGATTCTGAAGCAGTACCAGAAGCTTCTGGCACTCGACGAGGTGAAGCTGTCATTTGATCAGGGCGCCCTGGAGGCGATTGCGGACAAGGCCCTTGAGCGGGACACGGGGGCAAGAGCCCTCCGGTCGGTGATTGAGGAGTTTATGCTCGATATCATGTATGAGATCCCGAAGGATGAGAACATCGGGGAGGTGCTGATCACCAGAGACTATATCGAGCATACAGGCGGCCCGGTCATCACCATGCGGGGCGTGGGTGCAGGCCTCACGGTATTGGAGCAGAGACCGGATCAGGCCTGATCTGGCTTTTGTCCGCATCCACAGACAAATAGATCACAAACCCGGGTTTCCCGGATCCTCCGTGAGAGCACTTCATTTCTTTCGGGGGCTGCCGGTTTTCCGGCAAGCGTTGGGGAGGGACTTTTTTGAAGATGAGTGAGATGAACACCTCACAGGAACAATTCATGAAACAACTCGTGGCCGTGGAGACGGCAGCGAAGAAGAACAAGAATAGAATCCGGGAGGAGGAGATCTGGAAAGCCTTTGAAAAGCTGGATCTCTCTCCGGAGAAGATGGAACTGATCTTTCAGACGATCGAGGAGCAGAACATCGAGATCATTCACGGCAGAAGCGGCGGGAAAGCAATCAAAACTCCTCTGATGTCAGTCATGGACGAGGAGCCGGAGGAGGAAGCGCTGATTGACTCCGATGACGATGAGGACGCCATGCTGGAAGACGGCGAGTCGGAGGACGACGCCGAGAAACTTGACGAGGTGGACGTCTTAGAGGGTGTTTCCACCGAAGATCCGGTCCGGATGTACCTGAAGGAGATCGGAAATGTTCCGCTGCTCAACTCGGAGCAGGAGGTCATGCTGGCCAAGCGGGTTGAAAGTGGGGATGAGGAGGCGAAGAAGCAGCTGACAGAGGCCAATCTCCGCCTGGTTGTCTCCATCGCGAAAAAGTATGTGGGCAGAGGGATGCCCTTCCTGGACCTGATCCAGGAGGGAAACATGGGCTTGATGAAGGCAGTCGATAAGTTCGACTATCGGAAAGGCTACAAGTTTTCAACCTACGCGACCTGGTGGATCCGCCAGGCCATCACCAGGGGCATCGCGGACACCGGAAGAACCATCCGTGTGCCAGTGCACATGGTGGAGACCATCAACAAGACCCTGCGGATGACCAGGCAGCTTTTGCAGGAGCTGGGCCGGGAGCCCACCCCTGAGGAGGTGGCGGACCGGCTTGGGGTTCAGGTCAGCCGCGTCCGGGAAGTTCTGAAGATTTCCCGTGACCCGGTATCCCTGGACACCCCGATCGGGGAGGAGGATGACTCCCATCTTGGGGACTTCATCGAGGACGATACGGCTCTGTCGCCGGCGGACTCGGCAACCTTTTCCATGCTCCGGGAGGAGCTCTCCAACGCCCTGGAATCATTGACCGAGCGTGAGCGGCAGGTCGTAAAGCTTCGCTTTGGCCTGGAGGATGGGAGAGCCAGAACCCTGGAGGAAGTCGGGCGTGAGTTCAATGTGACGCGGGAGCGGATCCGCCAGATCGAGGCGAAGGCCTTGAGAAAGCTCAGGCATCCGAGCCGGTCCAAACGGCTGAAGGACTTCCTGAACTAAGCGGAGCTGAGGAATCCGGCTGATCAGAGATGAGAAGATCTGCCCCTGTGGGGCGGGTTTTCTCCTGGAGGGATATGGCAGAGATTTCATATGAGAGAGCGGTTGCCTATATCGACAGCATCCCCCGCTTCACAAAGAAAAATGATGGAAAAAATACCAGGGAGCTTCTCAGGAGACTGGGCAATCCGGACCAGGGACTCCCGATCATTCATGTAGCGGGGACCAACGGAAAGGGCTCCGTCTGCGCCATGCTGGAGTCGATCTACCGAACTTCCGGTCTCAGGATGGGGCTTTTCACCTCGCCCCATCTCGTGCGCCTCCTGGAGCGCTTCCAGATCGACCGGCGGGAGGTTTCTGAGGAGGCTTTTCTTCAGGCCTTTGGACAGGTGATGGACAAAGTGCATGAGATGCAGCGGGAGGGCCTCCCCCATCCGACTTACTTTGAGATTCTCTTTGTCATCGGAATGATCCTTTTCCGAATGGCGGAGGTGGATCTTCTGCTGCTGGAGACCGGGCTCGGAGGCAGGCTGGATGCCACAAACGTGGTAGACCCGATCCTTTCGGTCATCACTTCCATCAGCCTGGATCACATGGAATATCTGGGATCCACCATTCCGGAGATCGCCTTTGAAAAGGCTGGAATCATCAAGCCCGGCGTTCCGGTGGTCTATGACGGAGGGAATGCGGAAGCATCAGAAGTGATTGAAAAGAGAGCCCGGGAGCTGGGCTCGCTGGCATTTCCTTTTTGGCATGAAAATGCGGAGATCACGTCCTGCACGGACAGATCCATCCGCTTCACGCTGAAGATCCCCGGGGGAGAAACCGCACAATTTCAGCTGGAAGTTCCTTTCCTGGCGGAGTATCAGGTTCTGAACGCTTCTCTGGCTGTGACAGCTGCCCTGGCGCTCAGGGACAGAATCCCGGTCTCCCGGGACACGATTCTGGAAGGGATCCGAACAGCCCGCTGGAGTGGGCGGATGGAGGTCTTTGAGGGATCTGTGGTGATTGACGGAGCCCACAATGAGGATGGGATCCGGCAGTTTCTCCGGACGGTGAAGCGGATTTCCGGGAACATGGCGGTATCGCTCCTTTTCGCGGCCTTGAAGGACAAAGACGTGAAAGGGATGGTGAGGGAGATCTGCCGGCAGATTCATTTTGACTCTGTCGTGACGGTGACGGTGGATACGCCCCGGGCAGTTCCCGCCAGGGAACTGGCGGAGCTTTTCTCCAAAGAGGGGGAAGAGCGCGTCTATTTCCGGGAATCAGCCCCGGAAGGGCTTCGTCTGGCTCTGTCGCTCCGCCCGGAGGGCGGGCTTCTTTTCTGTGCTGGATCTCTGTATCTGGCGGGGGAGCTTCAGGCGGAGTTTGAGCGGCGGAAAGCGGCGGAAGACAGATTTGGGGGAAAAGATGATCAATTATGAGGAAGAGCTGAAGAAGTTTCATCCTTCCGTCGATGTGAATGAGGCGGAGGACGCGATCTACAGCCGGGATCTGACTGACGTGACGGACATCCTGAAGGAGATGCTCCGGGATGAAAAGGAAAAGGGCAGAGGCAGGCAGAGCGTCTGAGTGGGAAAGAACCTTCCGGCAAAAGCAAAGACCTGTTCTCGCATAGACGCGGCGGGGCCTTCGGCCTCTTCCGCAGGATTTGGGTGAAAAGGGGAACTCGATGAATTGCATCTTCTGCAACGCGCCTCTGACTTCGAATGATTTCTGTCCTGACTGCGGGGCGGATGTGTCGCTCCTCAAGCGGGTGGTGCGGATTTCAAACCTGCTCTACAACAAAGGGCTGGAGAAGGCATCCGTCCGCGACCTCTCGGGAGCGGTATCGCTTTTGAAGCAGAGTCTGAAGTTCAACAAGGAGAATATCGACGCGCGTAACCTCCTCGGTCTCTGCTATTTTGAGACCGGAGAGGTTGTTTCTGCTCTGGTCGAGTGGGTCATCAGTAAGAACATGAAGCCGGAGGACAACCTGGCCGGTGAGTATCTCAGGACCCTCCAGACAAACAAGAACCGCCTGGACCAGATCGACGCGACGATCCGCAAGTACAATCAGTCGATTGAGTACTGCCGGGAAGGCCATGAGGATATGGCCGTCATGCAGCTTCGGCGTGTGATCACCCAGAATCCAAAGCTGGTCAAGGCTTATCAGCTCCTGGCGCTTCTCTACATGCACGAGTCTGAGTGGGAGAAGGCCCGCCGTCTTCTGAAGAAAGCCTCCTCCATCGACAACACCAACACGACCACCCGGCGTTATCTGACAGCCATCGAGGAGGAGACGGGGAAGACTTCCGCCTTTGGGATCCGCAGACGGCTGGTTTCCGGGGGCGCGGAGGAGGAAAAATCCCTTCGCTATGTCAGCGGCAATGAGACGATCATCGCGCCGACGACCTTCCGGGACTCCTCTACGGTGGCAACCTTCATCAACATCTGCCTGGGGATCCTTCTGGGAGGCGCCATTGTCTACTTTCTGACGGTGCCGGCGGTCCGGCAGCGCGAGAGCGACCGGGCCAACAAGTCGGTGACGGACGCCAATACCTCCCTGGCCACGATTTCGGCCACTGTGCAGGATCTTGAGGATGATGTGGAGAATGCCAAAGGGCAGGTGGAGGCGGCCAACAAAGAGCGGGATGACGCGCTGAGGCGGATTGATGGCTATGACAGCCTCCTCGAGGTCGCGGATCTCTATGTGCAGGGAGACCAGACCAAGACGGTGGATGCGATCAAGGAATTGAAGGCAGAAGATTATGACGGGAAGGGGAAGGTCCTCTACGAACACCTCTCATCCGCCGTGGGCGGAGCCCTTTTCAACCAGTATTTCAACGCCGGGACCAACGCCTACGTGCAGGGGGATTATGGGACATCGGCCGAGCAGCTGCAGCTGGCGGTGGATATGGACGTGTCAAGCTCGTATTACCATGACGCCCTCTACTATCTGGGCTTTGCCTACTTCAATCTCGGCGACTACGATCACGCGGATGACGCGTTTCAGCTCTTCATGGACCGTTATCCGAATGAGGCTTCCAAGGTCCAGCCCTACATGAATGGGGGCTACGGCGGGAGTTCCTCCAGTTCCTCCGCATCTTCCCAGGGGCAGGCGTCAGTCGACGCCAGTGGGGAGGAAGCGGTTCAGGATGGGACAGGTCAGAGC
Organism: uncultured Lachnospiraceae bacterium; assembly: GCA_902797665.1. GTDB lineage: Bacteria > Bacillota > Clostridia > Lachnospirales > Lachnospiraceae > Porcincola. The sequence goes on from CADBUA010000131.1 coordinate 6,547, forward strand.
AGTGGGAGCAGCCAGAGGGTGCACATCGCGTGGACGGACCCCAATACCGGGCAGGGTTATGACATGTATGGAAACCCGGTGTATCAGTGAGAGATGGGACAGGAGAGTTTCCGTCCCTGAGGCAGGATAATCAGAAATCATGATGGAAGGCTATATACCGCAGGAACAATTCATATACACCAAGGAGGAGCTGGCACAGAAGGTCAAGGTTCCGCCGCTGGTGGAACAGGATCTGAAGCGGATCATCAGTGACCGGCTGGAGCAGTGCGGCCTGTATTTCCGCTGTTTTTCCAGGACGAAGACCGCTTCCTCCATGGCGCGGAAGTTCGAGATGAAGGACTACAACGCCGAGCACAAGCTGCAGGATCTGGTTGGCGTCAGGATTAACCTATACTTTGATGATGATGTCGATATCTGCAGGGACATCATGGCCCAGACCTTCGACGTGATCAACTGGTCGACCAGCAAGCGCGGAGAGGATGAGTTCAAGCCGGCGAAGCTGAACGGGGTCTTTCGGATGCCGGGTTATCTGAAGTCGGAGATCTCCCCGCAGACCTTCGACATGTGCATCGACGATACCTTCGAGATCCAGATCAAGACCATGTTTTTCGAGGGCTGGCATGAGGTCGAGCATGATATGCGCTATAAGGGGGAGGAGCTCTGGAGCCATTACCCGGGTTTTTCCCGCTACTTCAATTCGATCCTGGCCACACTGGAACTCTGCGATAAGTCCATGGTCACCCTGTTTGAGGATCTGGGGCATGCCCTTTACAAGTCCGGGCGCTGGAGTGACATGATCAAGTCACACTTCCGCCTGAAGCTGGGCGAAGCCCAGCTTTACCCGGAGGTCGAGCAGATCCTCAACGACGATATGATCAACATTGAAAATCTGGCCAAGCGGATCTTCCGGACCCGGCGTCAGGTCCTGATCACAGAGCTTCTGGAACGTCCCAGGAGAATTCCGATCAATGTCAACACCATCATCGCGCTTCTCAATGAGAATACCTTCCATGACGAGCGCCTCTACGATGTGTTCCGCCGGCGGGATGTATTCAATGACGGACGGGAGGATTCGGATTCAGAGTCCAGGCACTATGAAGTCAAACCCCTGACCCGCCACAACGCTTTCCAGATGCGGACGAGGGTGAATGGAAGCCGCCTGAAGCTCAACGCTGAAATCACCCCGGAGCTGATCTTTCAGGAGACGGCCAAGGTTATTTATCGCTGGGTCATCCTGAAGTATGGAGCCCTTCTGCAGAACATTCCAGAGGAAGTCTCAGATTTCCGGGCGGAGGTCATGGGCTACCGTGTGGAAGTCAGGTACCGGAAGGAGCGCCAGATCATGCGGATGCATGTAAGCCGCATCGATCCGGAGGTGGGTGGAAGGATCTGGTATTCGGATGTCAACCTCTTCGGCCGGGACGCGGCAGCCGTTCCGAACCATGCATACCTCAACATGGAGCCTCAGAAGATAGAGGAGAACCCGGAGCGGCAGATCTGGGTGGAGATCGTGAATGGTTACGCGGAGCCGGATCGGGAGATCGTGGTCCCGGGGGAGACCCCCTCCACCTACTTCAGCTATCCGGCCTTTTACAAAAACATCGTGGACAATGTCGGCATTTTCAATGCCCTGCCCTGCTCGGGCAGGCGGAGGATAGTCCGGGAGGAAAATGTCCCGGAGGTCCTGTCGGCCATCTCCGACCGAACGCGGCAGTTCCCGATTGTGCTGGTGATCTCCCGGGAGACCCAGGATGGCATGATGGATGAGGACTGGCTGGCCCAGTTCCGGGTATCGGACTTCACCCGGACCGTATGGCGCTACGCTCATGTGCTCTGCACCTACGAGGCGGTCGGCAGGGATCTTCTCAGACAGTTCGGGGATGTGCGCTATAACTCCGAACCCCAGATCCCGCGGCTTTATATCTTCTGGCCGGATGGGAGCCATGATGACTATGGCTCTGACGATGTGGAGAATTGCGCCTTTGGCAGGCACCTGGAAGCCCGGGGGGATGCCCGGACTTACGATATCGTACATGGCGGCCAGGCCTTCTATCACAAGATTGTGACGGATCTCCGGGACTGGAATATCTCGGCAAATCTCTGGGAAGGCTTCCAGCTGAATGTCATGACCGGGATCCCGGAGGATTGAGATCTGGCGTGAGAGTGGACTGGAAGAGACAAGAAGAGATAAAAGGTAATATAAAGAGATAAAAAG
>CADBUA010000132.1 GCA_902797665.1 uncultured Lachnospiraceae bacterium
ATAGAAATAGAGATGAGAGAAAGAGTATAGAAATAGAGATGAGAGAAAGAGTATAGAGATAGATGACCAGGTGATCTCTTTGGTTCATTGAAGCCTCGAAAAGTCACGCTTTGGCGTTTAGCTGAGAGCGTGAGCATGTGCCCAAAAGCGAGAGCGGGTATAGCCCAGGAGGAGTCCCGGCAGAGCTGGATGCTTCCGGGCTATGTAACGATAGACCAAAAGGAACTTACCCGGCTGCTTCTGCGCGCGCCTCTGCGTTTCAGTTCGGTCGGCCCAATTGGGCGTTCCTGGATCCTGTGGGCCCCTCAGCCTACGCAATATTCATATCCCCGTACGCCGGCACCAGTATTTATACGTAGAGCTTCTGGCTGTACCGGGAACAATTATCTTGCCAGATGCGTGGGCGGCATATGCCTGCTCGCACCTTTATTCTCAGAGTCCCCACTCACGGTTCCAGATTGCCTCCACTTTTCGATGGGACTCACAGACGCCTGATCCTGCCTGACTGAAGCCGAAAAGCATATTTCCCAAAAGCTCGATCGGAGGCTGAAATCCGCCTGAGAAATAGTCAGGCGACCAGGACCAGGATCAGGATCAGTATCAGTACCAGGCCGAGGCCAAAGCCAGGGGAAGGGAGAGATCTGGCCTGGGTGATCAGGGGAGTCTGGGTTATACTCCTGAGCAATGGAACTGCGATATTATTGCAGGAAGCGAATATATTCCCGCTCTAGCTCGGCAGTGGTATACTATTCTCATAAACATGTGAATTTGCGACACAATCAGCGCGGGTGGGTATAATACCTGAAAAGCTCCGGCAGATTCTGATGCGTCTATACAGTGATGGATATCTTGTTGTGAAAAGGATTCTTCGGAGTTCTGAAGAGGGTAGCTGAACGTTATAATCTGGGGCATTTTCTGCCTGACGATCAGCCGGATGGATTCTGTCCAGGACGGGTGCTTTGCCTGGCCTGGGCATGCTTGTGGCTTCAGGGACGTTCTCTTTGGGCAACGATGTGTTATTTCCAGCTGTTTTGAAGAGTGATTTGACGAAATTCGGAGGAAGCAATGAGCGAACAGACAAATGGAGAGCGTGGGAAAAGTTTTCAGGTTGAGGAAGTCAGGGGGGTCAAGATTCGGAACCTGAATTATGTCTTCATCATTGTTTTGGCAGCCCTGTCGATAGTCCTGTCCATTGTAACGACAAAGCTTTCTGTTCAGTACGCGTCGGTCACGGAAATCACGGATGAATATCTCCGGATTGAGCAGGACGCCAAAATGGTCTTGGCGGCTTCGAATGACCTCACCAGAGATGTTCAGTACTTTGTAATGACCGGTAGAAAAGAGTACATGGACAGCTATTTCAGGGAAGCGAAAGAGACAAGGCGCAGGGAGAATGCCATAGCCGATCTGAAAGAAATGGAAGCGACAGACACGCTGTTCAACCTTCTTGAGAGCTCCGTGAAGGAATCCATGAACCTGATGCGGCTCGAATACAAGGCCATGCGGTATGCGTCGGAGGGGCGGGGTCTGGATCTCTCCGATCTTCCGGATGAGGTAAAGGATACGGTTCTGCCAGAGGAAGCATCATCGATGACAGATGAGGAAAAGATTACCCGGTCTTGGGAGATCATTTTCGGGGAGGACTACAAACGCTATAAGGACCGGATCTACGGATACGAATCACAGTATCTGGAGAAAGCGATCGTCCTGATGGATGATCTTCTGACTGAAGGAAGGGCGGGGATGAACCGTCTGCTGATTCTTCAGCGCACCTCGATCTTCCTGATTGTGATCCTCGGCGTGATCCTGTTTGTGTCGATCTCCAGGATGATCGTTCGACCCCTGCGCAACGCTGTCACGAAAATCTCGGATGGACAGAGAATCACGCCGCTGAACGGTACATACGAGATCAAGTACATGTCCGAAACGTACAATGGATTTTACAATGACAGCATGGAGATTCAGAAGCAGCTGAAGCAGAAAGCGGAGCGGGATGGTCTGACTGGAGCGTTGAACCGGAACGGATTCCAAACGGTCATCGAACAGCTGTCCCAGGAAACCTTTCCTCTGGCGCTTTTGATCATCGATGTCGACTGCTTTAAGGGCGTGAATGACCATTATGGGCATTCGACCGGAGATGAAACCTTGAAGAAGATCACGCGCCTGCTCATGGAAAGCTTTCGGACCACTGATATTGTATCCCGGATTGGTGGAGACGAGTTCACTGTGATCATGTCGGGCCTCACACCTGAGTACAGACACGTAATCGAGGAAAAGATCCGGGAGATCAATGAAGCGCTCAGGATCCCAGGACCTGGGAGCTGCCCGAAGGTTTCCATTTCCGTTGGATGCGCGTTTTCGAGCTCGGGCTATAAGGATTCCGTGTTCTCTGAGGCTGATGAGAAACTGTACGAAGTGAAAAAGGCCGGAGGCTGTGATGTCCGATTCGCGTAGGAA
>CADBUA010000133.1 GCA_902797665.1 uncultured Lachnospiraceae bacterium
ATAGCTGCGAGTATAGAAAAGATCTTTACCGGAAGGGCAGCCTTCCGGATAAGATATGCCCCTCGCGGGCATATACCGGTGAACCATCCGGAAAATCCTGGAGCTTCCCGGTATGAAAGCTGAGCGGTTTGATGCCAGGAAGGCAACGAAGTGTCCGAAAAGCGTAAAAGAACAGCAGGATGAAGAAGGACAGGAAGGCAGCCAGCGCATTGAACAAAGCGAAAGCTTTCAGTAGCAGTACGCTCAGCGCGGCATCATGGGACTGACTGAAGAGGCTGAGCGAACTTGCTGCGAAAAAACCAGACAATTGCACATCAATAAGGAAGGAAAAAACATGAAGAAGAGATTTTTTACCATCGCGCTTTGCGCAGCACTGACAGCATCCATGAGCTTCGCGGCATTTTCCGCTGAGACCGAGGTCGAGACCGAGGCTGAGGCAGCAGGCGCCGTTACGGTAGCAGATCTTCCGGCGGAGCCGGAGTTCGATGCCCCGGAGGATGCGATCTGCTGGACCACCATCGAGTACACGATCGAGGATCTGGGCGAGGACATGGTCTGCACTGTCGCTGTGATGGACGATAAGAATTCTGAGTATGATATCCAGTGCAACTTCTTTGGTGATGATCAGGAGTGGAGAGGCACCTATGCAGACGGCAAGGTAGAGACCATTTCCGACAAGACCGGCTTCATGGAAGGCGATGCCCCGAAGATCATTGAGCTGGCCATTGAACAGAAGATCTGGGTCGACGCGGCCGCTGCTGAGGCAGAGACCGAGGGTGAGGCTGCCGGCGGTGAGCTTCCGGCTGAGCCGGAGTTTGATCCGGTGGAAGGCTATGATGTCTTCACGACGGTCGAGTACACCATCGAGGATCTGGGCGAAGATATGGTCTGCACCGTCTGCAAGAAGGCAGATGGCAGCGAGTACGATATTCAGTGCAACTTCTTCGGCGATGACCAGGAGTGGAGCGGCACCTACGCAGATGGCGCTGTCGAGACCATCTCTGACAAGACCGGCTTCATGGAAGGCGATGCCCCGAAGATCATCGACATTGCTGAGGAGCAGAACATCTGGCTTCCGATCGAGTGATCCGGCGAAAGCTGAACAGGAATACAGCGAGTGGTAACTGTCCAGTCAGCTTTCCGCACATTTCGCCGAGTGTGGCAAAACAGAGCAAAAGCAAAGGTCGGCACAGAATTGAATGCGGGCGTAGGAGCCTGCGCCCGGCTTTGTACCTTAAGGCGTTTGCGACTGGACAGCTACAAAGAATAGTCAGCTCAGCGTGCTTTTGCATGAGCGTTCACACTGAGAGATAAAAGGGAAGAGGGCGGCGCAGCAGGGGCTGCGCCGCCTTTGGACTTTCCGCGCCGACCCACCTGACGCTTTCGCGCCAGCCAAAGCTTCCTGCCTGCTTTGGATTTCCTCCGTTTGCTAAAGCCTTTGTCCTTTTCTATAATTATTATGGCTTTAGTGTTCGGGAATTTGTGGTTTTGTCTTTCCCGGAGGGGATGGGAGGTGACAGAAAGAATGATCAAAGCGGCGGTCGTGGATGACAATCCGAAGGATCTAAAGGAGCTGGAGACTCTGCTCAGAGGGTATGCGGACAGTCACGGGGAGAACATTCAGATCCAGACCTTTCAGGACGGGGAAGACATCGCGGAGGAGTACTCAGCGGTCTGGGACGTCATTTTTCTGGACGTGGAGATGCGCTTTCTGGACGGCATGAAGGCAGCCGCGAGGATCCGGGAGATGGATGGGGATGTGACCATCGTCTTTGTCACCTGCAATCCTGCTTACGCGATGCAGGGCTATAAGGTGAATGCCTTTGACTATCTCCTGAAGCCGCCCGGCAGGACGGAGCTCTTCTCCTGTATGGACCGCGTGCTTTCCCGGATTTCCCGGAAAAAGGAGAGCTACATCTCTGTGAACATAAGAGGTGGCGTCCGGAAGCTGAACGTGGCCCGGATCACCTACGTGGAGGTCATTGACCACGACCTCATCTATCACACCCAGGACGGGATCTGTGAGAGCAAGGGGACCATCTCCGAAGCGGAGGAGGCGCTGCCGAGTTTTTGCTTTTCCCGCTGCAACCGGAGCTTTCTGGTCAATCTGGACCATGTCTCCGGGATCCGCGGCAGTGATGTGATCGTTGGGGGAGAGCTGCTTCAGATTTCCAGAACCAGAAAGAAGGCCTTTCTGGACGCATTGAATCAATATATGAACGCGGAGTGAGTTTCGGATCCCCTGGCCGGAGACTCATTTCGGACCCCGGGGGCACTTGTATGAGACGAATTGCGATTCTAGGGGATGACCGGGATTTTCTCCCGGAACTGAAGCGATATCTTGTCCGTTTTGAGCGGGAGACCGGATGCAGGCTCTCCATCAGCCTTTTTTCAGAGGAGGAGCAGCTATACCTGGACTGCCTCTACTGCTCGGATTACCATGTCCTTCTTGCAGATCTGGGAACAAGAAAAGAATCCAAGCTGGACAGCCTGGCCCGGATCCGGCAAATGGACAGTCACACGGCTATCCTTCTGATCTCAGCCAGGGCGGAAGATGCCCTGGCTGGCTATCGAATTCATGCGTCGGGCTTTCTGCTGAAGCCGATGAGTTATCGGGCTTTTTCTGAAAACTTCTCTTGTCATGTGCTTCCGGAGGGGAATTCCAGAAAAGGGAGCTTTCTGGTCCCGGTGAAAGATGGGGTGGAAAAGCTTGACGCGTCGCGCCTTCTCTATGTCTTTGAGTCGGGCCTCGAGACGGTCTTTCATACCCTGGACGGGGAGATCCACTCTTCCGGCAGCCTGGGGGAGGTCCGCTCCAGGCTCCATAACAGCAGCTTTTTTCCCTGCGGAAGCCGGTATCTGGTGAACCTGGAGCATGTGGACTCCATCGAGGGGGAGATGATCCGGGTCGGAGAGATTTCCGTTCCGATCTCACAGGGGGAGAAAGAGTCTGCCTTGAACGCCCTGGACCGCTATCTTTCAGA
>CADBUA010000134.1 GCA_902797665.1 uncultured Lachnospiraceae bacterium
AGTAAAGATAGAAGAGTAAAGATGGAAGACAGAGGAGGGGAAATGGCCCAGGTTATCGATTTTCATATGAGGCAGAAGGACGGTCAGACTCAAACTTCTCCTTTTTATAAGCAGATGGAAGGAATCCTCGATGACATAGACAAACGGAGAGTCCTCTTTGGGGAGCTTTTTGTGATTGCCGAAGACATCATGCATCAGGCAGGGTTTACGCCGGAAGAGTTTCAGGTTAATCGGGCGAGCGCACAGGAATTTTTTATAAAAGAACCGGGCAAGGATGGAGAGCTCGGGTTTTTCTTTCAAAAGGTTGAGCTTCCAAGAGGCGGAATGACCTGCTTTGCGGTCTTCGGCAGCCTGAATGCGCTGGAAGGGGAAGGGAACGCTGAGATTTACCGGACGAAAAGCTTTTACAGACCACGCTGGGAGGTCCTGGACCCTGCTGACCGAAAGTGGAAGGAATTTCCGCTGAAAAATCGAGAGCTCTTTCCTGTGAGAGAAATTCTGGAGGAATGGTCCACCAAATGAAGACTCTGGAAATTCTGAAAGTTCTGGAGGCCCTGACAGACCTGCCGGAGCGTGCAGTTTGCAGTTGAAGGACTGCCAGATGTATACGGAAAGTATTCGGATTTGCAAAAGCTTCACCGCTATATGCCATATCACCGATTTTCGCAGAATCTCACGCTTTGCTTGGAGGAAGCAAAGCTGACTGGACAGCAATAAAGATTTAATTTATCGAAAGGAGTGCATCATGCCAATCAAAAAGAACCCCCAGTCTGTCCGCGATCCACGCTTCAGACAGCTTGGTCTCAACATTCAGTACTACAGAAGGCTCCGTGAGATGTCCCAGCAGGAGCTGGCTGATCAGATCGGCTACTCTCGGGCGCAGATCGGCCTGATTGAGAACCCCAACAGCCCCATGGGGACCACCCTGGAGAACCTGTTTGAGATCGCGGATGCCCTGGATATCGAGATCGCGAAGCTCTTCGAGTTCAGAGACTGATGACAGACTCGATCCGGGGAGGCCTGGGGATGATTTATACCGGGAACCATTCGAATTTGCTAAGTGTTTCACCGGTATATGCCCGCTCACGCCATTTTTGTCGCAAATGCTCGCGCCCGCGGGTATAAGCTGCAAGATCTTTGAGGACCCTGCGCCAGCATTGAATGTGCGCCTGGCCTTTGCCTTTACAGGAAACGGATGTGATCCGTTTCCTTATTTTTATTCGCGGCACAACGAGAGGCCAAGCGCCATGGAAGAGGACATGAGAAATGGCAGAAGAGATGGATCCCCGGGACCATTCCGCCAAAGGACAGGCCGATCACACCCCAATCCCCCAACTCATTTTCGGAGCGCATGAAGAGATCTGACGCAGAGCTGCCGGAGCGAGAGCAGGCTCCAGTCCGGGGACAGCATATTTCTGCCCTGCATGCGGGCACGAACGCTTCTGGCAGGGCCTGTCATTCATGGAAGGCGAATCCGCCTGGACGCAGGACCCTCTCAAAGACCGAACCCGGTTTTGCATGCACACCATAGATTTGACAAATATTTATCTTCTGCTAATATGTATTTTGTTGAGACAGGCTGAAATCTATCAGATGCCTATCTTTTTTGGCTGCCTGGTCAGGTCGTTCCAGAGGGAGGGTTGACCTACATCTTGCAGAAATCTGACCCCTTTCATGATTGTGTACACTTCATGCATGCATAAAAAGGGAATAAGGTATTGACTGCATCGCTTCGATGATATATATTCTAAAACAAGAGAAAAATCTTAATTGAAGGTTTTTTTTGTCCCATTAACTGCCGGGAGATGAAAGGCGGGGGAGAAGAAGGGAGTATGAACATAGACAGAAAGGAGCCGCAGAAGATGCCAGAGGGGAAAAAACCGGAAGAAAGACGGGATGACCGGTTGAGACAGCTGGGTCTGAATATTCAGTATTATCGGAAGATGAGAGGGATGAAGCAACAGGATCTGGCGGATGCTATCCATTACTCCAGAGCGCAGGTTGGTCTGATTGAGAATCCGAACAGTCCGATGTCTACGACGCTTGAAAACCTCTTCGATATCGCGGATGTCCTGGGTGTGGACGTCGGGAAGCTGTTTGAGTTCAGAGAGTGAGAGGCTCTTTGGTGGAGGGCAGCAGTCGATCTGGAGGTTTTTGAGAAAGCGGACCGCATCCTGTGTTTACAGGCAAAAACAGAAGAAAGACAGAAGAAAGACAGAAGAAAGACAGATATGAAAAACCGAGGGTGTGGTAAAGTAAAAAATCGGAGATTAGTTCATTATTAATGATAGAAATATCATGTACAAATCTTCTAAATTGTGGTATTATGGAATTGATTTAGAGGAAACTCTTGCCAAATGCAGAAGGAGGATTACAGACTATGCCAAGAACAAAAAGAACAGGGAATCCCGACAGGCATCATGGCCAGTACGTCCAGCTTGGACTGACGATCTCGTACTACAGGAAGCTGAAGGGGATGACCCAGCAGGAGCTCGGTGATATTGTCGGTTGCAGCAGAACCCATATCAGCAACCTTGAGGCACCCAAAATGAAGACTTCGGTCTCCCTGGGCGTGCTCCTTGACATCGCCAATGCTCTCGGCGTGCCGGTGAGCAAGCTGTTTGAGACAAAGTAAAGACAATCCGCCTGCACCCTGCCTGGGTGCAGGTTTTTTTCTATGGGAGAGCAAAAGGAGCATCTGCAGGATTTTCAGAACCATCCTTTCTTCAGGACGACAGATCCCGCTGACTCCTGGGCTAAATTGACATTTGAATACTTTTTGATATGATGGACCTTGTCAGAGCGGCCTCCCTTTGAGCAGGAGTCTGCGCCGGACTGTTGCCTGACAGGGAGAAAGCGACTGGACAGCTACAGAAAATGAAGGCTGGATGGCATGACGTGAAACTACATTTATACCCGTGGGCGTGAGAATCTGCGAAAAAACAGACGCGAGCGGGCAGATAGCGGTGTAAGCTTCGGCATATCCGAACGGCAGCCGGTATATATGAAAGAGCTTCTCTTTCAGAAGACAGGAGTAGATGATGAGAAAATTATGGAAAGGGCTGTCATTTTGGGCCCTGCTGCTGACAGGGATGCTTTTCGCGTCTTCCCTGTGTTCCGCGGCGGAGATCGGAAAGGCATCTGTCACAGCGACAGCGGATGGGGATACGCAGATCAAAGTATCAGTTATCACTATCCCGGATGCGAACTGGTACCAGTATGACCTGGCACTGAATTCGGAGTTCAGTCAGGGCCTGCTCTCGAAGAAAAGCCAGAGCACGAGCGTGACTTTTACAGGACTCTCTGCCGGCAGCACCTACTATGTGCATGTCAGGGCATACTATAAACCGGAGACTGGAGATCGGATCTTTGGAGACTGGTCCAGCACAGCGATGGTCACGACTTCGGGAACGAAAACGCCTGGGACGGAGACGCCTGAGACGCAGGCCCCGACAGCGACTCCAAGTACGGAGGCTGGGAGCAGTCAGTCCGGAGCGCCGTACAGCTTTGCCGGACTGAAGGGGAACTGGTACTATTTCAAGACATCCCGCTTTGTGTACAAGCTGACCTTTTACAGCGAGGAGAAAAAGGGGAAGAATGTCTGCTTTGAGATGCGCTATCAGGGGTCGAACGCCCTGGAGGAGACCTTCAGGTTTACCTGCAAGGAAGGGACCTCTACCTATAAGGTGAAAGGCACGAAAAACAATAGCGTCTACACCATCACCATGTCCCCGCAGGTGGGGGACGTGCAGGTGAAAATCTCAAGCAGTGAGCGTGTTTATGCGGATGCGGTATTCAAATACGGCGGAAAGGCATAAAGAGGGATGCCCGCGGCGTGAGAGCCTGCAGATATACCCGCGAGCGCGAGAATCTGCGACAAATGGACGCGAGTGGGCTATATGGCTGACTTATGAGCCTCATCGAAAGTGGAAGCCAAAGCGTCTTTATAGCTTCAAATAGAGATAGAAGAGTCACGAGAGATGCGAGAATGCAAATATAGGATAGGCTAATGGGAGCGCGCAGCCCGAAAGAAGGCGCAAAGTACTTTCTGGACTTGTAGCCCTATATTTTTGCAGCATAATAGATTGTAATCTCAGGGGCGGAAGCGGAGCTTCCGCCCTTTTTTCGCTTTCCTCTGATAGATTTGATGTTGTGGATCACGGTGGAAATCCTTCTGCGGAACGCACTGCCCCTCTTCGGGATTTTTCTGAGATCGAACAATCTCATTCCGATGCACCGGAGCGTGTTGAACGCAAACATTGCCAGGTCATTCAGCACACATGGGTCAGATACCTGCCTGACGGAACCTTCTCGAAGTCGAGG
>CADBUA010000135.1 GCA_902797665.1 uncultured Lachnospiraceae bacterium
CACACGGACGAAATCAGGAAGCTGTCAGCGGACAGACTTGGGGCCGGTCCTTTGGATGCATGGCCGGGACTTTGAACTTTAGAGGAGGAGACTGGGATGATCGCAAAAAACATGGAGTTTCTCGTAAAGAATTCAAGCGCAATCCGCGCGATGTTCGAGGAAGGGAAAAAGATGGCCGCTGAAGTCGGTCCGGAGAATGTTTTTGACTTCTCTCTGGGCAATCCGAATGTTCCCGCCCCGGAAGAGGTGGGACAGGCGGTTCGGGATCTGATCAATGAGGGGGATCCGGTCTCGCTTCACGGCTACATGAATAACGCCGGCTTTGAGGATGTGCGGCAGAAAGTGGCTGAGAATCTGAACCGCCGCTTCGGTACTTCCTTTGCTGTCCGAAATATCCTCATGACAGTCGGCGCCGCCGGTGGTCTCAACGTGATCCTGAAAGCGCTCCTGGATCCGGGCTCAGAGGTTCTGGTATTCGCCCCCTTCTTCGGTGAGTACAGGTGGTACGTCCAGAACCACGGCGGGGTGCTCGTCACCGTTCCGGCGGAACTGAAAAAGTTCCAGCTGGACCTTGAGAGCGCGGAGAAGCTGATCACGGAAAAGACCCGGGCTGTCATCCTCAATAATCCCAACAACCCCTCGGGCGTGGTATACTCCGAGGAGACCATCCGGAAGCTGAGTGACCTCCTGGTCCGAAAAGAGCGTGAATTTGCCAGCTCCATCTACCTCATCTCCGATGAGCCTTACCGGGAACTTGCTTATGACGGGGTGGAGGTTCCCTATCTTACAAAGTACTATCACAACGCGGTGATTGGTTACTCCTGGAGCAAATCCCTCTCCCTGCCGGGAGAGCGCATCGGTTACCTGGTGCTCCCGGATGAACTGGACGGGGCGGAGGAGATTCAGTCAGCGGCGGTGACCGCCAACCGGATTCTTGGCTTTGTCAACGCGCCGAGCCTGATCCAGAAGGTCGTCGGGAACTGTCTGGACGCGGAGGTGAACCTGGCCTTCTATGACCAGAACCGGAAAGCTCTCTGCGAGGGTTTGAAAGAGTGCGGATTCAGCTTCGTGAAGCCGGAAGGCGCTTTCTACCTCTGGCTGAAGAGTCCGGTGGAGGATGAGAAGGCCTTTGTGGCGGCAGCGAAGAAGTACCACATCCTGCTGGTCCCGGGAAGTTCCTTCGCCTGCCCCGGCTATGTGCGCATTGCCTACTGCGTGGCGTATGAGAAGATCCAAAGGTCCATGGATGGCTTTCGAAAGCTGGCTGCGGAGTATGGTCTCTGCTGAAAGGAGGGTTCTATGTCTCTTGCGGAGTCTTCCTGGGAGAACAATGTCAGGCGGGTGATCCCCTATACGCCGGGCGAGCAGCCCAAGGGAAAGCCCGTCATCAAGCTCAACACCAATGAAAATCCCTACCCGCCCTCGCCGCGTGTCCTGGAGGCGATTGCGTCTCTGGACGGGGAGAGCCTGAGGCGCTACCCGGATCCCACGGCGGAGGATCTGGTCCGCTCCATCGCAAAGGAATGCGGGCTGGATCCCGGCTCGGTCTTTCCCGGGGTCGGGTCAGACGATGTGCTGGCCATGAGCTTTCTGACCTTTTTTGCCTCGGGGCGCCCGATTCTCTTCCCGGACATCACCTATTCCTTCTATGATGTCTGGGCAGATCTTTTCCGGATCCCCTACGAGCAGAAGAAACTGGATCCGGAGTTCCGGATCATTCCCCGGGACTATTTTCCGGAGAATGGGGGAATCGTCTTCCCCAACCCCAACGCCCCGACAGGCGTGCTGCTCCCGCTGGAGACGATCCGGCAGATTCTGGAGCGGAACCGGGATGTCGTGGTGATCATCGATGAGGCCTATATTGACTTTGCTCCGGCTGGATCTTCGGCTCAGAGCCTTCTTCCGGAGTTTGAGAACCTCCTGCTGGTCAGGACTCTCTCAAAGTCCCGCGCCCTGGCTGGTATGCGGGTGGGCTACGCTTTGGGGGCCCCGAAACTGATCAGATATCTGAACGATGCCAAGTATGCCTTCAACTCCTACACAATGAACGCGGCGGCCATCCGGGCTGGCAGGGCGGCCATGGAGGACGGGGAATGGTTCCGGGAGACCATCGGCAAGATCGTGAAGACCCGGGAGGCTTCAAAGGAAAGAATGCGGGAACTGGGCTTCAGGGTCCTGGACTCCCAGTCCAACTTTCTCTTTGTTACGCACAGATCTGTCCCGGCCCGGGAGCTTTTCCAGGCCCTGAGGCAGAATCAGATCATCGTCCGCTACTTTGACAGGCCGCGCATTGACAATTACCTGCGCATCACGGTCGGGACGGACGAGGAGATGGATGCGCTCATCCGCTTCCTCACGGACTATCTGAAAGATCGTTGAAGGACCTGGCTGATTCTGTGGGACCTGCCCACCGCTTTCGATGGGGCATTTACAGGCCCTCCCCGGGACTTGCCTTGTAAAGTCTTCGGCTGCGGTATCCTGGAGGCGCGAACGATTCGCCTCAGGCAAAGCCGAAGTGCCTTCAGGAAAAGTGCCTCCAGGATAAATGTCTTTCGTATATCTTTGGCAAATCCGAAGATCCTCTCATATATCCTGGGCGAAGAACTGGATGAGTCACAAATAGAAGGAGATTTTTCAGTATGACCAATGGGCTTGCAGTCTGGTTTGCCAACAACCTGGGAACTGTCATGCCGGCGGAGCTTGTGATTTTTCTTGTGTCCCTGCTGCCGATTCTGGAGTGCAGAGGCGGCCTGATTGTGGCGGCGCTCCTGAATGTACCGATGTGGACGGCAGTTCCGATCTGCATCATCGGAAATGTGCTTCCGGTCCCCTTTATCCTCTTGCTTCTTCAGAAGGTCTTTGCGCTTCTGAAGAAAACACCGCTGAAAGGGCTGGTGGAGAAGCTGGAAAACCGGGCCAGGAATAAAAGCAGCAAGATGGCGCAGGGGGAGTTCTGGGGGCTTTTTCTCTTTGTGGGAATTCCGCTGCCTGGGACCGGAGCCTGGACCGGGTCCCTGATCGCCTCGGTCCTGGAGATGGACCGGAAGAAGGCTGTCCCGCCCATCCTTTTGGGCGTTCTCTGCGCCACCGTGATCATGACCCTGTTCTCATATGCCTTCCTGGCAAATGTTGTCGCCTGAAGGAAGCAGGAGCGAGGCGATAACGAAGAGATAGAAAAAGATAGAATAAGATAGAATAAGATAGAAAAAAGATGGGGATGTACGATACGTTTGCCGCTGTCTATGACAGCTTCATGGAGGATGTGCCCGCGGATGCCTGGGCACAGTTTCTGGTCGAAAAGCTGAGAGAACACGGGATCATGGACGGACTGGTTCTGGACCTGGGCTGTGGGACCGGAAAGATGACCAGGCGCCTTCGGGATTATGGCTATGACATGATCGGGATTGACCTCTCCGCGCAGATGCTGGACCAGGCCCTCTCCAAAGAGGAAAAGCCCGGGGAGGAGGCAGGGGAAAAAGCCCCCATCCTCTACCTGAACCAGGATATGCGGTCTTTTGAGCTTTACGGCACAGTCCGGGCGGTGGTATCCGTCTGTGACTGCCTCAACTACATGCTTTGTGAGGAGGATCTTCTGACGGTTTTTCGCCTGGTGAACAACTACCTGGATCCGGGAGGACTCTTTCTGTTTGACCTCTACAGCCCGGATTTCTATGAGGAAAACCTTGGGGAAGGCACCTTCGCTGAGACGGCACAGGACGCGGCTTATATCTGGGACAATCACTATGATCCAGAGAGCCGGATCAACGAGTATGATCTGACCTTCTTTCTGAAGGGGAAGGAGGGTCTCTACGAGCGCTCCAGCGAGACCCACTATGAGCGGGGCTATACGATCGAAGAGGTCAGAAGGCTCCTTAAGAGGGCGAAGCTCCGGAGCCTTGATGTCTTTCAGGACTACACGGAGGAGCCCTTTTCAGGCTCCGGCAGGGGGCTTTACCTGGCGGAAGAGATCAGTAAGACGAGGCAGGGACCTTTCGGGATACGGGAGGAAGAACGATGAAATTCACAAAGATGCAGGGCTGCGGGAATGACTATGTCTATGTCAACGGGTTTTCGGAGAAAGTGGAGGATCCCGTCTCCCTGGCCCGTTTTGTCTCAGACCGCCATTTTGGCATAGGGTCGGATGGACTGATCCTGATTCAGCCATCCAGCCAGGCAGACTGCGCGATGGAGATGTACAACGCAGACGGCTCCCGCGGAAAGATGTGCGGGAACGGAATCCGCTGCGTCGGCAAGTACTTCTATGACCATGGGCTGACAGAGAAGACGCACATCACGGTGGAAACCCTGGCCGGAATCAAGAAGCTGGACCTTCTGGTGAAAGAGGGAACGGTCAGCTCCGTCCGCGTGGACATGGGCTCCCCCATTTTCGCGCCGGAGAAGATCCCGGTTCTGACAAAGGAGGAAGACCCGGAGGGTCTTTTACCTGTGGAAAGCCCTCTGGGGCGGATCGTAAAGGAATCGCCGGTATCTCTCGGCGGATTGGATGTCCTTGGGACCGCGGTCAGCATGGGGAATCCTCACTTCGTTATCCGCATGGAGGAGCTGGAGAGCCTTCCCCTGGATGCAATCGGACCTGCCTTCGAGCATGCGCATTTCTTTCCGGAGCGGATCAACACGGAGTTTATTCAGATCCTGGATGAGGAGAACATCCGCATGCGGGTCTGGGAACGTGGAAGCGGAGAGACCTGGGCCTGCGGGACCGGCGCCTGTGCAGCGGCCGCAGCGAGCGCGCTGAACGGCTGGACAAAGAACACGGTCACGGTGCACCTTCTGGGGGGTGATCTCCTGATCGAGTGGGAACGGAAAGCGAACACGATCTACATGACAGGTCCCGCGGTCACGGTCTTTGAAGGTGAGATTTGAATCTGTGAGCGCTGTGATCGAGAAGCATCTGGATTTGCC
>CADBUA010000136.1 GCA_902797665.1 uncultured Lachnospiraceae bacterium
ACAACCGGGCAGCTGATGAGCCTTCTGACCTACTGCATGACCATCCTCATGAACCTCATGATGGTGTCAATGCTGTTTGTCATGTTCACGATGAGTGAGGCGAGCATGCAGAGAATCTCCACGGTTCTGAACGAGGAGGTTACGCTGAAGAACCCGGAGAATCCGGATTTTGAGATCCCGAACGGATCGATCACATTCGAACATGTGCGCTTTTCCTACCATAATAAGGCAGAGCGGCCTGTGCTTGATGATATCAATCTGGAAATCCACTCCGGGGAGACGATCGGGATCATCGGCGGTACTGGAAGCTCCAAGAGCTCCCTGGTCAATCTGATTCCCCGCCTTTACGATGTGACAGACGGACGGATCCTGGTCGGGGGCAAAGATGTGAGAAGCTATGATCTGGACTGCCTTCGCTCCAGAGTAGCTGTGGTTCTGCAGAAGAACGTTCTCTTTTCAGGCTCCATCTACGACAACCTCAGATGGGGGAACGCGGATGCCACGGATGAGCAGTGCCAGGAGGCCTGTCGGATCGCCTGCGCCGATGAATTCATTCAGCAGATGCCTGATGGATACAACACCCACATTGAACAGGGTGGCAGCAACGTGTCCGGCGGTCAGAGGCAGCGGCTCTGCATTGCCAGAGCACTGATGAAGGACCCGAAGATTCTGATCCTGGATGACTCCACCAGCGCCGTGGATACGGCAACGGATGCCAGAATTCAGGAGCAGTTCCGGGTTCGCATACCGGAGACGACCAAGCTGATCATCGCTCAGAGGATTTCCTCCGTTCAGGACTGTGACCGCATCATTGTCATGGATGACGGAAAGGTGAATGGTTTCGGGACCCACGAGGAACTTCTGAAGAGCAATGAGATCTACCGGGATGTCTATGAGTCCCAGATCAAGGGGATTGGTGACTTTGACAGAGGAGGTGAGATCTAATGGCCGGCAGGAAAAACAAAAGCAAAAACCAGAAAAGAAGGGCCGCATCCGGGAGTCCGGAGGCCATGAAGACCCGTCCAGTGAGCCAGAACAGACAGGGAAAGCAGGCAGAAAAAGCAAAAGAAAGCCAGAAGGGGCCAGGTCTTGCCTCTGTCAAGGAGCGCTACAGCGGCCGCAAGGCCAAGGTCGAAAATCCGGGCAGGCGGGGACCCCAGGGCCCGGCCAGGAAAATCGACCATCCATGGAAGCTTTTTGGCCGTGTCATGGGCTACGTACTCAAGCGCTACAAGTTCCGCTACCTGATTGTGCTGCTCTGTGTGGTGGTGTCAGTCTTTGCGAGCCTGCAGGGAACCCTGTTTCTGAAGACCCTGATCGATGGCTATATCGCACCCCTGCTCACTTCACAAGACCCGGATTTCGGTCCCCTGGCCCGGGCCATTGGCCGTGTCGCCATCTTTTACGGGATGGGAGCCGGAGCCTCTTACCTGCAGAGCATCCTGATGGTGTATATCACCCAGGGGACGATGAAAGACCTTCGGATCGATCTCTTTACCCGCATGGAGAGCCTGCCGGTCTCCTACTTTGACCGCCACGCCCACGGGGACATCATGTCAGTCTACACCAATGATGTCGACACCCTGAGGCAGATGATCAGCCAATCGGTGATCCAGCTCTTCAACGCGGCCATCACGGTGGTTTCGACCCTTGCAGCCATGATTGTGCTCAACATCCCGCTGACCCTCCTGACGCTGGCCATGGTGCTGGTCACCCTCTTTGTCACGACAAAGTGCGCAGGTGCTTCTAACCGCTACTTTGTGGCACAGCAGAGCTCTCTCGGTTCCGTGAACGGCTTTGTCGAGGAGATGATGCATGGTCAGAAAGTTGTCAAGGTCTTCTGCCGGGAGGAAGCGAACCAGAAGGATTTTGATATCCTGAACGAAGATCTTTTCGATTCCGCGGACAAGGCGATCCGTTACTCCAATGTCTTAGGACCTCTGAATGCCCAGATCGGAAATATCAGCTATGTCCTCTGCGCCATCGTGGGCGGCATGCTGGCCCTCAAGGGGATCGGGGGCTTCACGCTGGGAGGACTTGCCTCTTTCCTGTCGCTGAACCGCTCCTTCGGGATGCCGATCAACCAGTCTTCGATGCAGCTGAACGCCATTGTTATGGCCCTGGCCGGCGCGGAGCGCATCTTCCGCCTTTTGGATGAGGAGCCGGAGCAGGACAACGGTTATGTCATGCTGGTCAACGCAAAGCAGGACGAGCAGGGGAACCTGATCGAGACCGATGAGCATACCGGCAGATGGGCCTGGAAACATCATCACAAGGAACTGGGCACGACGGAATACAAACCCCTTCAGGGCGCTCTGGTCATGGATCATGTGGATTTCGGCTACACGCCCGAGAAGGAAGTGCTGCATGACATTACGCTTTACGCAGAGCCGGGCCAGAAGATTGCTTTTGTCGGCTCCACCGGCGCAGGCAAGACGACCATCACCAACCTGATCAACCGCTTCTATGACATCGACGACGGCAAGATTCGCTACGATGGGATTAATGTCAATAAGATCCAGAAGGGAGACCTGAGACGCTCTCTTGGATGTGTTCTTCAGGATGTCCATCTCTTCTCGGGGACGGTCATGGAGAACATCCGTTTTGGCAAGCTTGATGCCACGGATGAGGAAGTCATCGCGGCCGCGAAACTGGCCAACGCGGATTCCTTTATCCGCCAGCTCCCGGATGGCTATCATACCGTGCTGACCGGAGACGGTGGCAACCTGTCCCAGGGGCAGCGGCAGCTGCTCTCCATCGCCCGGGCGGCGATCGCGGACCCGCCCGCCCTGATCCTGGATGAGGCAACCTCCTCCATCGATACCAGAACGGAGCGTATCGTTTCGGAGGGCATGGACCGCCTGATGGCAGGCAGGACAACTTTTGTCATCGCCCATCGTCTTTCCACGGTCAGGAACAGCGACTGTATCATGGTCCTGGAGAACGGCCGCATCGTGGAACGTGGAACGCATGATCAGCTGATCGAGGAGAAGGGCCGCTATTACCAGCTTTACACCGGACTCAAGGCCTAAGAAAGAGCTGCGTGGATCAGGAGAATCGCTGCGAGTATAGTCCACGGAAAACAAGATGAAAACAAGAGGGAGAAATTGAGGCATAGATAGAAAAACTGAAAGAGATATAGATGCAGGCATAGGTATAGGCATATATATAGATATATAAATATAGATATAGATATATAGAAACAGATAGCGACAGAAAGAGAGGTCAGGGGTGCGTTGCCGCACCCCTGACTATATGCTTTGAAGAGGGAGGAGGATGCAGAGAGAGCATGGCATTTGAGAAGATCAGACAAAGCCTGGCCGTCATCGGCCAGGGGACAAAAAGCGGTGTTCAGAAAGTGAGTGACGGTGTCAGCATCAACAATCGCATTCAGGCGGAGAAGCGGTCTCTGGAGCGGCTTCTGGCGGTGATCGGGGAACAGGTTTACAAGGAGGACCCGGACACACCGATACCGGGTCTGGAGGATGAGTATGAGGCGGTCAAGGTGGCCTACGCCAATCTGAAGAGCTACGAGGAACAGCTGGACCAGGCCAAGGGCATCTTCTACTGTCCACTTTGCGGGAAGGCAGCCGCCAAGGGAGACAAGTACTGCGAAAAATGCGGGACCTGCCTGATTCCCGGGGAAGAGAGCAAAGGTCGGAGAGCATAGGATTCGGATCTGATATGCCATACACGATTCATCCATGATCGATACAAGGCATAGAGAAGGCAGGAGATTGGGGCACGAAGCTGCAGGGCACTGCCTGGGAAGGAGGGCAAAGGATGTCGATTCTTGCATCATGTGTAGTCCCGCATCCCCCACTGATCATTCCAGAGGTGGGACGCGGGGAGGAGAAGCAGATCAGGAAGACAATCGAAGGCTATGAGGCCGTCATGCGGAGGATGGCGGCGCTTGAGCCGGATACGGTCGTGGTCATCACGCCGCATTCGGTCATGTACAGCGATTACTTCCACATCTCTCCGGGGACGGAGGCCTCCGGGAGCCTTCGAAATTTCCGCGCGCCCCAGGTAAGGCTTACGGTTCAGTATGACAGCGAACTGGTCCGGGAAATCACCCGGGAGGCGGAGATGGCCGGGATTTCAGCCGGTACGATGGGAGAGAGGGACAGGAGCCTCGACCATGCGACACTGATCCCACTGCTCTTTCTGAACAGGTTCCTGAAAGAAAGCTATCAGCTTGTGCGGATCGGACTTTCGGGCTTTCCCTCCACAGTCCACTATGCGTTTGGGCAGTGCATCGCCCGGGCTGTGGAGCGCTTAGGCCGGCGGGTGATCCTCATTGCCAGCGGGGATCTCTCTCATAAGCTCCAGCCAGACGGCCCTTATGGCTTTGCCCCTGAGGGGCCTGTGTTTGACGCGCGGATCATGAAGGACCTGGAGGCTGCCGATTTTGGAGACCTTCTGGCCATCGATGAAAGCTTCGCTGAGAAAGCTGCGGAGTGCGGCCTCAGGAGCTTTCAGATCATGGCGGGAGCCCTCGACCGGAAAGCGGTAGAGGCCCTGGTTTACTCTCACGAGGACGTTACCGGGGTCGGCTACGGAACTGCCAGCTTTCTTGTCAGCGGGGAGGATCCGAAAAGATGCTATCTGGACGCTGAAAGGGAGCGGTTGCTCCGGGAGGCAGAAGAAGCTCGGGAAAAGCAGGATATCTACGTGCGCCTGGCCAGGGCGTCCATTGAGAAGATGGTCAAAAGCGGCCAGAGGCTTCGCCTGAAGGAGATCAAAAGCTGCCTGGAGGATCCGGAAAGCCCGCTCTATGGGCTTCAGCTCCCGGAGGAGATGACCGCCCAGAGGGCGGGGGTCTTTGTTTCTCTCCACAAGGAGGGGCAGCTTCGGGGCTGCATCGGCACAATCTCGGCGACCCGCTCCTCTATTGCGGAGGAGATTCTGGAGAACGCGGTGTCAGCCTGCAGGAAGGATCCGCGTTTTTCTCCAGTCCGTACAGAGGAGCTTCCCTTTTTGATCTACAGCGTCGATGTGCTCGGAGACGCGGAGAAAATCTCTTCGATGAAAGAGCTTGACGTCAAACGCTATGGCGTGATTGTCAGCAGCGGCTACCGCAGAGGTCTGCTCCTGCCGGATCTTGACGGCGTAGACAGCCCGGAGCAGCAGATCGACATCGCGAGGCAGAAGGCTGGGATTGGGAAGAACGAACCCCTGGAACTTCAGCGTTTCGAGGTAGTGCGGCACAGCTGAGAGCCGGGTCCGCTTAAGGAAGATGGAAAAGCCAGTGCGTATGGACGAGGAGGGAGTCTTTTGAGTGACGTTAACTGCACCTTGTGTTTTCATAGATGCCACCTTTCGGAAGGCGTGACCGGCCTCTGCGGGGCACGGGAAAACCGGGGCGGCAGGGTTGTGTCAAACAACTATGGGAGACTGACCTCCCTGGCCCTTGATCCCATTGAGAAAAAGCCCCTTCAGCGCTTTTACCCCAAAAGCCGGGTCCTGAGTGTTGGGAGCTACGGCTGCAACCTCAGCTGCCCCTTTTGCCAGAATTATGAGATCTCCCGGCAGAGCAAAGAGGCGTATCTCGCCCTTCCGGAGCGGGCAAAGCTGGAGATGAGTCCGGAAGCGCTGGTGAAACTGGCGGTGAGACTCCGGGCAGAGGGAAATATCGGGATTGCCTTCACCTACAATGAGCCAACGGTCGGCTTTGAGTATGTACGGGATACAGCAGAACTGGCCCGGGAGAAGGATCTGAAGACCGTTCTGGTCAGCAACGGGAGTCTCTGTGAACAGGCATGGCGGGAGCTCTGCCTTCTCATAGACGCCATGAACATTGATCTCAAGGTCTTTTCCGAAGCGGGCTACCGGTCCCTGGGCGGCGACTTTGAGAGCGTAAAGCGGAACATTTCTGCCGCGGTCTCTCTGGGCTGCCACGTGGAGCTGACAACCCTGGTGGTGCCGGGACTGAGTGACCGGGAGGAGGACATGGAAGCGGAAGCAGAATATCTATCTTCCATCAGCCCGGAGATCCCGCTCCACATCAGCCGCTTTTTTCCACGCTACCGCATGAGCGGCGGGAGACCTACGGATGTGTCACTGGTCTACCGCCTGGCGGAGATTGCGAGACGGCATCTCCGCTATGTATACACGGGAAACTGTTGAGCGGAAAAAGAGATCATTGGGAAAGCGACAGATCAGCGCAGGGAGATTCAGGCTCATCTGACCTGTGAGCCCCATCCAGTGGAGCGCGCAGCACGGAAGAGAGAGCAGAGTCCTGCGGGGGCAGCCATATCTATGGCGGGAAGTATTCGGATTTGTCAGATGCTTCTGCGGTATCTGCCCGCTCGCGGCTATTCTTTCGCGGATTCTTACGCTCTCGGGCATAAAAGCGACAAGGAATGCGTCATAAAACAAATAAAGAGGGAACAGATTCCGTTCCCTCTTTTTCCTGCGCACATCAGTTGAACTTCCGGGGTTTCAGGCTTCCTGAGACAGGCCTTCCCCTGCCCCTGTTTTACGGCATGATCCGCAGCGACAGGTGCGGGTTCTCCGCGGCCGCCTGGCTGAGCACCAGCAGAGTGCGGTAGGCGTAGGAGTTCCCACAGATCTCCAGCAGGTTTTCTTTTGTCAGGCAGATCGCCGTCTCTTCCGTGACTTCCGAGAGACAGTCGTTGAGGGCGTCCAGGTTCCCACCGAAAGTCTCCGGGAGGGAAAAGATCTCCCGCGTGTATGCGGCCATTTTCTCCTTTGTCGTGATTCTGTTTCCTTCCAGATAGATTTCGTGCATAGACGAACTTCTCCTTTTCAGTCAGAACTGCTCACTTGGTATTTCACCATTCTGAGTGTGAGCCTTCAAAGTCATCACTCCCATAGAGGAGCGTGAAAGTCTCATAGTGGTCTTCTGTATAGTAGATGTTCCAGATGCCCTCATCGTCATCCCCGGAGTAGATGATGCGCCGAATGCCGCGCTTTTTCCTGCCCAGTGTGTCAATATCGCACTCGTGGTAGACCCGGCCGTCAACTTCTGGGAGGATCTGCTCGCTGTTCCCGAACACATCCCCGCCGATGCACTTTCCACTGACGGTCTGACTCAGGGCTCCGCCTTCCCAGCCCTTCTTCCGGGCTTCCCTTTTGGTCATGTAGTTATCTGGCAGGTGATGGTACTGGACCAGATAGGCACAGACCTCATCCGAGCTGTCGTAGACGCCGTCCTCATCAACTTCCAGGCTCTCATAGAAATTCTCAGATGTCGGTTCATCAAGCTCATCTGAATAGCCCTCTTCCTGGGTATCCCAGCCCAGAAGCTCTCCGATTGTGATGGCGGACACCCTGCCCGGGATGATCAGGATCAGAGACAGCAGCAGCAGAGAAAGCAGGTACCTCAAAGTTTCCTTTTTTTTCATAGCGTGACCTCCTGCATGAAAGGATACAGAGCTTTGAAGGCGGCGTCAAATCTAAAGCGGGGGAGAAAAGAGGGGGATGGATCTATGCGAAAAAGAAAGAAGATGGGACTGGGCAGTCAGACTGCCCAGTCAGTTAGGACTCTTTCTGATATTCATTGCCTTCATCTCCCTTCAGGACATCCGCAGTGATGTCAGGAAAGTCGATATCCCCAATGGCACCGTAACGGCTGATAAAGGACTGGACAGCCAGGAAGAAAGCAGGGAAAAACCGGGGACTGAGGATTCGGGCGATGCTGCTTTGCCTCGGGCTGGCCAAAGATCACAAAAGGGTCACAGAGGATTGGCACTCATCTGTTGACGGTGCTAACAAAGCATGCTATAACAGACTGACCGGGCAGCGAAGTCTGCCCTTCGTTTTCCTGTATGCATAGGGAGACTCAGGGAAACACAGGGAGATCCAGGGGAAGCTTTGCCTGGAGGGACAGTCCGCGCGCGAAAGCACGCCTGCGGGATAGAAGATACGTACCTGTCCAGTCGCAGGTTCCTTTCCAGGTACAGGGCCGGGCGCAGGCTCCTGCCGTCGCATTCAATGTGCGTCCGGCCCTTGCTTTTGAACTGTATGGCCTAGCTTTGCGCAGCAAGTGCGCAAAGCGAACTGGACAGTTACGAAGATACATAAAAGAGCCACAAAAAGAGGCATAAAAAGAAACATAAAAAGAGACATAAAACAGAAAGCCCGAGGAGCGCTGGAGGCTTTGCTGGAGAGACTTTCGAGCAGAAATGCCTGTGAAGCATCTGGCTCGCCTGGGGTTTTTGGGGTTTGAAAAAGATGAGACAGTTTATTGGAAGTGCTGCATAAGCGCTTTTGATTGAGACCGTATTCTGGCAGAAAGGGCATCTGTATACATGATAACGATTCCTGTTTACAACATGATCATTCTCCCGGAAATTTCGCTGACCTTCAAGAAAGATTTTTTTGATGATCTGAACCTGGGGCAGCTGAATCAGGGGGACAGCGTCCTCTTCCTGTTTGAGAAGGAGCCGAAAAAGAAAGGGGATCTGGAGAATGACGACTTTTTCCCGGTGGGCATTCTGGCCCGCATTGACTCCCTGGACAGTGAGGGGGATGTCACGATCCAGACCGAAAAAAGGGTGAGACTGACAGCGCTGTCGGTCACGCAGAGCGGGATTGACACCGCCTATGAGATCCTTGTCGATATCGATGATGTCGACGAGGAAACCAGGAAGGCCCGGCTCGGGCAGATGCGGAGCCGCCTCTATGAGTTTTTGCAGAAGTTCCCCTGGGGGCTGATGGCCAGGGCTTACCTTAACCGCTGGAAGAGCATGGAGGAGTGTGCCACTGTGCTCTCTTCCTATCTGAATATGACAGCCGAGGAGAAATTCGCGATTGTGGCGGCGGATACTGAGTCCGAAAGGATGGATCGGATCGAGAACGCGGTCTACAGCTTCATCGCCGTCACGGATGTCTCCTCCGAGGCGGAGGAGGCCCAGAAACAGCGGAACGAGCAGGCTTACCGGGAGGACGCGCTGAAGAAGCAGATCGACTTCCTTCAAAAACAGCTGGATGAAATGCATCCCGAGAACATTTCCGATGTCCGGAAGTTCGAGAAGAAGATCCAGGAGTCCGGGATGAATGAGACCGCCCGGCGGGAGGCGGACAAGGTTCTGGGGCGGATGCGCCAGGAGGGCAAAGACAGCCATGAGTTTGGCATCCTGTACGACTACCTGGATTTTGTGACCTCTCTGGACTGGAAGAAGGCCAGGCAGAAGAAGATTGACCTGAAGAAAGCACAGGAAGTTTTGGATGAGGACCACTATGGGCTGAAGAAGGTGAAGACCCGTGTGATTCAGCAGCTGGCGGTCATGAGCCTGAACAAGAAGCAGTCGGGCTCCATCCTTCTCTTTGTGGGTGCACCCGGAACGGGCAAGACTTCCATTGGCCAGAGCATCGCCAAGGCTTTAGGGCGGAAGTACTGCCGCATCTCTCTGGGCGGTGTCCGGGACGAGGCGGAGATCCGCGGGCACCGCAGAACCTACATCGGTGCAATGCCAGGCCGGGTCATGAATGCCATGAAGAATGCCGGGACCTCAAATCCCGTCATCGTCCTGGATGAGGTCGACAAACTGAGCCACGACTACAATGGCGACCCAGCGTCTGCCCTGCTGGAAGTGCTGGATCCGGAGCAGAACTTCAGCTTCACGGACCACTACATGAATGTGCCCTATGACCTGTCGGACGTTCTCTTCGTCTGCACGGCCAACACCACAGATACGATTCCGGAACCGCTTCTGAACCGGATGGAGGTCATCCAGTTCGCGGGCTATACAGCCATCGAGAAGTATGAGATCGCCAGAAGGCACCTGCTTCCGCGGGCGATGGAGGCCAGCGGTATCAGCCCGGATAACCTGGAGCTGACGGATGGCGCCATCCGCTCGATTATCGATGATTTCACCATGGAGTCCGGCGTCCGGGGGCTGAAAAAGCAGATGGATACCCTCTGCCGATACGCGGCGGTGGAGATCGTCAAGGCGGAGGAGAAGGAGGAGAGAAAGAAGAAGAAAAAAGGCAAAGGCGGAGAGCATGAAGAGAATGAAAAGAATGCAGAGGAGAAGATTCAGCCTGCAAAGAAAGTCCTGGTGCGTGCCGAGGACCTCAGGAAGTACCTGGATCAGCATCCCATCCGCCATGACCATGTCCTGGAGGAGAAGCGGCCGGGCATCGTGACCGGGCTCGCCTGGACAGCAGCCGGCGGGGAGATTCTCTTCATCGAAACCCTGTTTACCAAAGGCAGCGGAAAAGTGATCATCACCGGGCAGCTGGGGGATGTCATGAAGGAGTCTGTGCAGATCGCCATCTCCCTGGTGAAGGCCATGTATCCGGGCAAAGAAGATCTCTTTGAGCAGAATGACCTCCACATCCATGTGCCGGAGGGGGCTGTCCCCAAGGACGGGCCATCCGCTGGCATCACGCTGACCACTGCCCTGGCCTCCCTGGTCTGTGGAAAGGCAGTCAGCCCCAGGTTCGCGATGACCGGTGAAGTTTCTCTCAGGGGCGGGATTATGCCAATCGGGGGCCTCTCGGAGAAGCTGATGGCGGCCCAGCGGGCCGGCATCACCAAGGTCTTCATTCCCAAAGAGAACGTTGAGGACCTGGATGAGGTAGCCAGGGAAGTTCGGAATGCCCTGGAGATCTTTCCGGTGAGCCGGGTCCGGGAGGTCTTAGAGAAGCTGGACCTCAGCTCCGAGGTGCCGAAGAAGGCGGCCAAGAAGGCAGGTTCCAGGAAAAAGGATGCCCTGGAGCCTGATCCCTTCCACAACTTCCAGGCCTTCTGGGGGAATGGGGGAATCCCGGCAAGCCCTATTCAGCCGGAGAAGAGATGAGGACCTGACAGGGATATCGAGCAGAGATTTACCATATATGATGGGGGTGCAAGAATTAGGTTTTGGGTTCCCCCAAACTTTCCTGGAAATCTATTTATTTTGCAAATGATGTGATTTAGAATTTTCAAAAGATTTTATACGAGATCTTGACCTTAATAGAGGCCATAATAGATGCTTAATTATCTGTATTTATCGTCTATCAGGCGCATTTCGGCTGATTTTGGGCAGACTTCGCCCCTCGAATCAGATGCCGGCGGTATTTGCTGGCATTCAGACTCATAAATCCGCACCCCGCGTGAAC
>CADBUA010000137.1 GCA_902797665.1 uncultured Lachnospiraceae bacterium
TTTAAAGTTCAATATTTGTATAGATATCGTTCAGATCGGTATCAGTATTAATACTGATACCAATACTAATACTAACGTTCTTTGATTACTGACTATAGCCATGTGGGCACTAATGCACACTTTATGTATTCAATTCTTCTTTTGCTGTCAAAACCCTTTTTTGATGCCAGGCTGTTGCGTTCATCGATTTTCTGTCGAAGCAGACTGCAAACCAGACAAGGGGCATCCCCCATCATGCTTCTCTTGATTGATTTTCCTGATTTTACTCTGTGATGCTGATCCGGGCCGCCGTCTCTCTATTGCTCCTTATGCCTGTGCCTCTTCATGCTGCCTGATCCTTCTCTTCAATTTCTGCTCCCTCCGGATAGAGGCGTTCAAATTCATCCTTCATGGAGACCGTGAAAAAACCATTGGCTTCACATTTCTCCTGGAAGGCTGCTGCTGCCTCAGGATCCCCGTAATCTCTCTCTGTGTCATCGCAAAGCAGCATGTATGCCCTGCCGCCATAGTTCTCATTCTGCAGGGTATAAGTCGCCATGGAAAAGTCCCCCGTGGAATTGCCAAACGCCAGCACAGGAACCTTCCCGATTTCCCGCTGAATCGAAGTCACCTTATTGCTCTTCTGATTCTTCAGGAAGAGACTTCCGGCGATCTCCAGCTCATCGTCCGGCTTCAGTTCATAGAACATGCTGTCTTTGTCCTCATCAGCGGATGCTGCATATAGAAGATCCGTGCCGATGACATGATCAGATGGAATGTATGCATCCAGGACCCCTTCTGTCATCACGCGTACCGCATCCCTGTAAGTAGCACTGACTATGTATATGTTATACTCGTGCTGACAGAGATACTCGACCAGGGAAAGCATGGGCTGGAAATAGGCCTCTGCGTATGTCATCCCCTCAAAACCCCAGACCGGCAGCTCCTTGAACTTTCGAACTACCTCCGCATATTCATCCGGAGTCAGTCCTTCATACAGCTTCGGCCCCAGTTCCCGCTCCAGCGCATCAAAATTTTCGATGGGAATCCCTTTCAGGACCTTATCTTCCCATGACTTCGCGAAAGCCTTCAGGTACGCTGGAGCCTCATAAGCATCATCATAAAGTGCCCTCTGTATGAAAAGCCAGTCGTTAAAATAGGTTGGGAAACGTTCTCCATACAGCGTGCCGTCCATATCAAACACGGCGACCCTGTCAGCTTTCGGGATGAAGCCGTCTGAATTTTCATCAGCTGATTTCATCACAAAGTCCACAATCGACTGCATCGCCGGGGAAGATGGGTTCCAGTACGGAATCAGCTCATCCACCCTTCTGTTTTCCGTCTCCTCCACAGCGGCTTCACTGCTGTTTTCCAGCGCCATGATATGGAAAGAACAAAAACAAGTCACCGCAAGAAAAAGAATTGTAAATGCAAGTACTTTATTTCTTCTTATGAATATATCATTTTTTCTATTCTACATCCCTTCTATACATACTTACATTTTTATCTGAACATATTTTGTTTGCAATATATTAACACACACTTTAATATTCTAAATATATTTTAACGTTTGATTCAGCTCATGATCCTGTTTTTCTTGCATCATTCGTACCTCTCCAGTCGCAAGCTCCTGTCCAGGTACGAAAAAAGTGTCACAATTTCAGCCCGGAACCCGTGACCCATCCACAGGTTCTCCGGCGAAATCATGACACAGAGATGCTCTCATGAGTCCGTTATCAGCCCTCATCCTTCTTCAGCGGAATCCAGATATAGCTCAGTGTATCCTCCGCTTTTTCTGCCGGCGGCGAATAGACTTCCAGGGAATAATCCCCGGCCAGAGAATATCCTCTCAAAGACGGCAGCCATTCCGACCAGACTTTCGTATTCACGCTTTGCAGACTGTCCGGCAAAGGACCTTTGCAAATGAACTGTGCCCAAAGTCCTCCGGGTATGACATAGGTCTCACATCCCTCAGGAATATCCTCCCAGGGCATATACAGATCAGCTATCCAGTAGTCAAAGTCCTTTCCGTCCATATCCAGACATACACCAAACATCCCCTTCAGCCCTTTCGTATCTGACGTCCATTCATTCCAGAACTTCGGGATCTCCTGATAGCTTGTGTCTGAGTTGAAGCGGCGTTTAAATCCGACAATCGTAAA
Organism: uncultured Lachnospiraceae bacterium; assembly: GCA_902797665.1. Taxonomy (GTDB): domain Bacteria; phylum Bacillota; class Clostridia; order Lachnospirales; family Lachnospiraceae; genus Porcincola. Next base: position 2,142 of record CADBUA010000137.1, read on the forward strand.
CGGAGCTTTCTCAACAATTCGATAATCCAACATGTTTCCACCCTCCAATGTGATTTTGAGATGAACTGGAGCCAGGGAACGCAGTGGTGCACCGATCTCTCGAGCCTGTGATGGCGTGATGCCATGAAAACGCTGGAATGCTTTTGCAAAACTGTCCGGAGAATCGTATCCATATCGGACCGCCAGATCGATCACCCTTGAATCGGAAGCTGTCAATTCCTGAGCCGCCAGCGTCATCCTGCGCGCACGTATGTATTCACCGACGGTCATTCCGCATAAAGCGCCAAAGATACGCTGATAGTAGAAGGGAGACAAAGACGCCCTTCCCGCGATTTCTCCTATATCCAGTTTTTCCGTCAAACGCCCTTCGATGAAATCGATGGATTCCTGGAATCCGCTGATCCAGCCTTGCATCACCATCCCTCCTCCTGCTCCAGGGTCAGTTTATCAGAATCAAAAGAGTCTCTCCCGTCTTTTTCTGCTCTCTTTGTCCGGATGAGAAAGGCCCTCTGCAAACCAGAAAACGCTGCTTTCTCACCGAAGAGAGCTGGATACTGGGACAGCATATGGAAGTCCCCCTTCAGCCTTCAGGAAGATAGTATTTCTGCCAGATCAATCAACATTTCTTTTTTTGTGAGAATCAGGTATCCCATTGATACCGAATCATTATATCTGATATATGTCAATGAAATTCTTTGCTTTGCCCTGTTTTTTAAAATTTTTCTATGAATTCATTATGCAAGTCTTCCCTTGTAGTATTTTTATATGATACATACAGGTCCCAAAACCCTTTCATGCGTGTTGGCAAGATCCCCATGGGCTGCTATCCTGTCCCTGCGTGATCTGAAACACACCGAGTTTTCTGTGCCTGTCCAGTCGCAGGCTCCTTCAGCTGCAAGGTCGGGCGCAGGCTCCTACGCCCGCATTGAATGGGTGCCCGGCCTTTACTTTTGCTTTTGCTTATTCTTTTATTTTGTTTTCCAATGCTCGGTGCAAAGTGCGCAAAGCTGACTGGTTAATTACAATATTTCTCTTATTCTATAAATGTATCTCTCTATACTCCTGTGTATGATGAATGATATTACCTGATTATATAAGCATCCACGATCTCTCCGACATACATGGTATGAAAATCCCTGTTTGCCATCGGATAGGTCCCCTCCACATCCTGAGGGTACATCTTCTCCCGGATGTCCTCCGGGATCCTGGTCAGATCCTGATCCTGAGCATAAAGAATCCTGCACTCAATCGTCAGTGGGTATTGCCTGATTCCGGGCGTGCGGATGACCTCAGCGTCTTCCAGGTCAAGACCTGCTTCCTGCACCTTATCGATCATGTGACCTGACTGCCATCCACAGATCTTGTTGATTGCGGCGTCTGGTCTGTCCAGCGGAACGCTGATGGTGAATTCGCCAGTCTGATCAAGCTGGCCCTTCGTAAATCTTCCCTGACGGACATACACATGAAAAACCGGACGCCCCCAAAGCGTACCGATATTGCCCCAGCCTATGACCATGGCGTTGAATTTATCAGCATTTGTGTTCAGCAGGATCCCCTTGGGCAGCGCCTTGGTGATCAGGCTCGCATAGTCCATCACATTTATTTTTTCTTTCATGATCTTTCCCTTTTATTCTTCCATTAGAATCTTATCAGAAGTACGGATTCGCGCATCAGACACCCATTCCTTATGGAGACAGTTCCTATGGTCTTTTTATACGCGCGGCCAGGAGAATCTGCCAGCTGTCATCCGGGGCCGCGATATACGATACGGTCCCCTCTCCCAGTCATCAGCAGAGCTTCTCAATCCAGACGGCTCAGATCGCTGCCGTTATCCGTCAAACTCCCACCTGTTTTTCGGCAGGCACTCCATCAGCTTCTTTCTTGATTCCTGCTGCCCCTTGATCGCGTCATCCAGGCTTTTTCTGTACATCACGTCCCCAGAACACACCATCTCATAGAGAAATGTCTCTGCTTTTTGAAAA
>CADBUA010000138.1 GCA_902797665.1 uncultured Lachnospiraceae bacterium
ATATGGAACTTCCGTTTCGTTGACAGCGGGCCCTTCAGGAACCATGAGTCTGACGGAGATACGATCAGGAGAAGCATAGGAGGGAGAGATGGCGCTTTACGCACTGGGAGATCTGCATCTTTCCTTCGGCACAGACAAGCCGATGGACCAGTTCGGGAAAGTGTGGGTTCATCATGAGGAGAAGATCAGGAAAAACTGGGAGAATACGGTTCGGGAGGAGGATACGATCGTTCTGGCCGGGGACATCTCCTGGGGGAAGAATGAGCGGGAACTGGAGCCGGACTTTGACTTCCTGATGTCCTTGCCCGGGAGAAAGATTCTGCTTCGCGGAAACCACGACATGTTCTGGAATGTGAAGAAGACAAAACGCCTGAATGATAAATATCAGGGCAGGCTTTTCTTTCTCCAGAACAACTTTAGCAGCTACAGGGAGTATGCGCTGGTGGGGACCAAGGGCTATTGCTTTGAGAACCTGGATTCCTTCGGCCACTTTCAATTGATCCAGGAGCGGGAGCTGGAGCGGCTTCGCGTCTCCTTTGAGGCGGCAAAGGAGGCCGGATATCAGAAGTTCCTGGTTTTTCTGCATTATCCGCCGACCTCCGCAATCTGGCCGCCCACAGAGGAGCTCTGCCGGCTGATCGGCGTCTCCAGAAGGGAAGAGCGCAGGATCCGGGCTGCGGAGGAGGCCTGTTTGAGACGGCATGGCGGTGTGGATATGGGTGGGAACCCGGTGTTTGACCTTTCCAGACTCCCGGCGGACAGGCAGAGGCAGCTGGGAGCGGTCACAGAGTTCTTACGGAGTCCCTTCACGGATCTGGCAGAAGAATACGGAGCAAGTTCCGTGATCTACGCCCACTGTCATGGGAAGGCGCGCTTTCATGACAGCCTGTCAGGCCTTGTGCGCGGAATCCGCTATCAGCTGGTCTCCGGGGACTTCATGGACTTTCAGCCTTATCTCGTGATGAACTGACAGATTCTGGCGGTTGCCGGTACAGGGACAGGAACAGGGAAAGGTACAGGGAAAGGACCAGGGAAAGGACCAGGAACAGGGATGGGATTATAGACCGACAAAGATAGAGATAGAAATGGAAATAGATAGAGACAGATAAAAGGTAGATAGAGATAGATGTATATATAGATATCAAATACATTAAGTATTGAACCATATGTACGGAAGCAAAATATCATATATGAGTTTTGATACAACTGGATCATCAATGATCTTCGCGGAGGAATACAGCTATGATACTTGGCGTGAGAGGACATGATTTCGGAAGAAACACAGCGGAGGGGATCGCAAAGCAGTTCTCGGAGATGGGTTTTTCAGCCATTCAGCTGGCACCGGCCAAATGCCTTGAAGGGGTGGAAAGCATCGACGCGATCCGGGAAGAGGACGTGGTGGCGCTTCATGAGGCCATGAAAAAAGAGGGGATGGATGTGGCGGTCTTCGGCTGCTACGTGGATCTTTCGGCTGCGGATGAGGATACCCGGCAGAAGGCGGTGGGCCGCTTTGTCCAGGCCATGCGCTGGAACAAGGGGATTCTGCACGGCCGGATGGTCGGCTCGGAGACCTCTTATGGGAGACCGGGAAAAATCGAGAAACGGGTGCTCTTTCCAAACCTTCTCCGATCCATCGATAAGATCGTCGAGGAGGCGGAGCGGATGGGCACAGACTTCGCCCTGGAGCCGGTGGCCTGGCATGTGTGCGAGGATGTGGAGACGATGCGGGAGCTGATCGACAGGTTCAGGAGCCCACATTTCAAGGTGATCTTTGACCTCTGCAACGTGCTTCCGCGGCCGGATCTTCTGGACCAGAAGGCCTACTTCCGCTACTGTTTCGAGCTCCTGGGGAAAGAGATCGCTGCCATCCACCTGAAGGACATCGTTCTGGACGAAAAGATGCAGCAGGTGCAGGTGCCCATCGGAAAAGGCGTCTGCGACTACAGCGCTTTGGCGGAGTTTCTGGCGGACAAACCGGATATGCCTGTCCTCCGGGAGGGAATCCGGAAGGAGAGTGCGGAAGCGGATCTTGAGGCCATGAAGGAGATCCGGAGACGTGCGGAGCAGTCCTGAAGACGGAAGCGGCTGAGAAGAAAAGACGCGGCTGTCCAGATGCGGGCGCCTGGGAGCTGCGAGGCCGGGTGCAGGCTCCTGCCGTCACATTCAATGTGAGCCCCGGCCTTTGCTTTTGAAATGTATGACCTCGCTTTGCGCGGCAAGCAGGCAAAGCGGACTGGACAGTTATGAAAAGACCAGCATTTCAGCCGGATACTGCTGCGCTTTCGGCGGAAAAAGCCAATCGAAGCGTCAGCCTGGCTGAGCGGATGCCGGAAGATGGGGGAAGAGATTGTGAGAGAATGCTTTGCCAGAGCAGGTGTGTCTTTGACAGAAGTTGTGGAAAAAATCACGCGGGAAGTCCCGGCGGAGGAGAAAGTACGGCTTCTTCTGGAACCGGGAGTCTATGAGGGACCCGTCCGTTTTGAGCGGGGGAACATGGAGATTCTCGCGGGCGGTCCCGCCGACGGAGAGATCCTTGGAACTGCTTCAGACTGTCCGGTCCGGATCAGCGGAAATCTGAGTGCCCGGGAGATCCTGGAGGACGGGACGAACCGGGGCACCTTCCGGACCCAGACGGCTTATATCCATGCGGACAATTTATTGTTCCGGGGGATCTCCTTTGAGAATACGGCAGGTCCCGGACATGAAAAAGGGCAGTGCATCGCCGCCTACGTGGACGGAGATCTGGTCCGATTTGAGAACTGCGCCTTTCTCGGCTATCAGGACACCCTCTTCACCGCGCCTCTGCCCCTCAAAGAGGTTCAGCCCGGGGGCTTCCGCGGGCCGGGGGAGCACCTGCCGAGGACACCCAGAAGACAGATCTACGAAGAATGCCGGATCGAGGGCTCCGTGGATTTCATTTTCGGAGGGGCTGCAGCGGTCTTTGACCGCTGCAGGATTGTATGCCGGGAGGATGGCTATGTGACGGCCGCCTCCACACCAGAAGGGCAGAAGATGGGCTATCTCTTCCGGAATTCATCGATTGAGGCCTGGGAGGGTGTCAAATCTGTCTACCTGGGGCGGCCCTGGCGGGAGCACGCGAAAACCGTGTTTCTGAACTGTGAGATGGGTCCGCAGATTGAGCCTCAGGGATGGCAGGAGTGGAGCGGCCGGATTGAGGCTGGGGGCGTCTTTTACGCGGAGTACGGCTCCAGCGGCCCTGGAGCTGCAGGAAACCGCATTACGAAAAGCGTCATCAGTCCAGAGGAGGCAGAGGCCATGCTTACTGCGCTTCCGGAGCTTTGAGATGGAAGATATGGCCTGCCAGACCTGGAGCGCTATTTCGAAAGCTTATGTCACCAGATCCGCCTTCCGGTACTCCCTGGGGGAGGCGCCAAAGACCGAGTGGAAGAGGTCGCCAAAGTAGTTGCTGCTGGTGAAGCCGCACTCCTGGGAGATCTCCAGAATGCTTTTGTTGGAGGAGCGGAGCATGTGGGAGGCCTCCTGCAGACGGATGTGATTCAGGTAATCGCGGAAGCCGGAGCCGGTCAGCTCCTTGAACTTCCGAGAGAAGTAGGATGGAGAAAAACCCGCGATGGAAGAGATGGTCTCCAGATCAATCTCTTCTGCGTAGTGCGCTTTCATGTATTGGGCCGCCTGTTCCAGGGCGGATTCACTTTCCGTGACGGCACGGTTCTTCACCGTACAGGATCTGGAAAGAAACAGCAGGTAGGACTGAAAGACGAAGTCCAGACAGAGATCCGAAAAGTCATCCTTCTTATGAAAGAGCTGCAGCATCTCATCATGGCGGCGGTACAGCTCCTCCTTCTTTTCCGGGAGGATGGTAAACATGACGGCGGGAAAGATCGTCTCCAGGTGTGGAAGAACCCTCGGGTCGATCTTTTTTATGTCGAAATAGACAATGAAGCGGTCGTTGTGCTGCTCTCCCGCGTCGTATTTCGAGAGATGATAGTCACCGGGATGGATCACCAGAAAGTCCCCCGGCTCCAGGATATAGATGCTGTCCTGCAGAAAGAAGCGGCAGCCGCCGCTCTGCATGTGGAAGACTTCATAGTAGTTGTGGATATGCGGACTGCTTTGCAGATGCCGGGGGCTTCGCCTTTTTTTATCTACGTTGATATTGCTTCGAAGGCGCCGGTCCTCAATGTCCTGAGATGCAATTATGATTGGCATATCTCATCTCCTTTATTATGCATGTAACATTATCAAACTTATTGGATAATTAATGGGGGAAAACTCAATTTTCCTTTTCCTGCCTCTGCCTCCTGTCCTTTCTGCTGTCTTGTCAGTTTATCGGTTTTTTTGTCATATTTTCAAAAACAGGCCGGGCAGAGCTGCAATTTCTGGACATTTTCAAAAAAATCGCTCGGACTTTCCGTCATTATTCTCTGTTTTTCGTCCCTGTCCTTTCCTACACCTTACCATGCTTTTTTAGAAGAGCGCAAAAAACCTGTAATTTTTTCTCGATTGGGCAAATAAACTGTGGTAATGAGGCCTTTTTTTATGTAGAATCAAGATCAGCAGTAAGGTTAAACAACCGGGCCGGACCGGAACGGAGCCGGATCTCTCAGGCGCCTTTCATCCGGACAGAGAAAGCAGGCGAAATGGTAGATAATAAGCGATTGGGTTTGTACGCGAAAGAGTTTCTCAAAGCCCACCAGGATTACAAGGATTACTGGAACTATGAGGACGGGGTGGTACTGGAAGGCGCCCGTTTTCTCTACGAGGCAACGGGGGAAGAGGAATATCGCGCCTTTGTTCTGAACTATCTGGACCGGCGGGTTGAGGAGGACGGGACAATTCCGACCTTCCCGGAGCAGTTCGCACTGGACTCCTTCAAAAGCGGAACCCTCCTTTTCTTCGGATGGGACCAGACGAAGAAGGAGAAATATCGGAAGGCGATGGACTTTCTGATCGGCAAAATGAAGGACTATCCCAGGACAAAGTGCGGATCCTTCTGGCATAAGGATATCTATGAGAATCAGATCTGGCTGGACGGCCTCTACATGATGATGCCCTTCTACATGGAGTACGACACACGCTTTGGAGGCAAGGAGCACTACGCGGATATCCTGAATCAGTTCCAGAACGTGAAGAAGTACCTCTACTGTGAGGAGAAAGGCCTCTACTTCCACGGCTACGATGAGGCGAAGATTCAGCCCTGGGCGAATCCGGAAACTGGCTGTTCCTCGAACTTCTGGTCGAGGGCGGAGGGCTGGTGGCTCATGAGCATGGTCGACACGCTGTCCCGCTGCGACATGCAGATCTATGAGATCTACAGAGGCATCGCGGATCTGCTTCCCGTGAGTGTGGACGGGCTTCTTCCCTACCGGGCGGAGAAGGACGGCCTGATTTATCAGGTCATAGACCGGCCGGATGTCCCGGGAAACTATACGGAGACCTCCGGAAGCGTCATGGCAGCCTGCACCCTGATGAAGGCAAGCCTGATGCGGGTCCTGGATCCGGACAGGTACCTGAAGACAGGGCGGGAGATGTTTGAGAGCATCATCGAGAACAAGCTCCTGAAGGGCGAAGATGGCAGAGATCACCTCTACGACATCTGCTGCGTCGCCGGCCTCGGGCCCGGGGAGAAGCGGAATGGTTCTGTCGAGTACTATCTCTCGGAGCCGAAGAAGGTGGATGAGGCCAAGGGCGTCGGGGCGTTTCTGATGGCCTACGCGATGTACCTTCAGACGGAAGAGCTGATGCGGCAGTATTCCTGATTGGAATAATACCCCAGCCGGGGGTCCGGATGGGGATTATTGATAAACACTATGGGAGAATACCCAAGGAGGAAGGAAATGAACAAAAAACTTCTTAGTATCACACTGGCAGCAGCCATGACCCTGTCAATGGGAACCATGGCATTTGCGGATGAGGCTGAGGCCTCTTACGAGAACTGCACCCTGACTTTTGACTGGTGGGGCGGCGACACAAGACACCAGGCGACACAGGACGCGATTGCGGCTTTCGAAGAGAAGTACCCGGGGATCGAAGTCCAGGCCAACTATGGTGCATGGGACGGCTGGGAGAGCGCGGAAGCTCTGAAGTTCAACTCCCAGAAGACTGCTGATGTCACCCAGATCAACGCGTCCTGGATCAACGCCTACGATGCGAACGGGGAAACTTTCCTGGATCTGAACACGGTAGCGGATACCCTGGATTTCTCTCAGTGGGATGAAGACATCCTGAAGATGTGCGAAGACCCGGTTGGCGGCCTTGCCTCCGTTCCGGTTTCTCTGACCGGCCGCGTTCTCTACTTCGACAAGACTTCCTTCGATGAGGTTGGCGTGGAAATCCCGAAGACCATTCAGGACCTTCTGGACTGCGGCGATGCCTTCGGCGCATACGATGACGGCTACTATCCGCTGGTTCTCGGCGCTTATGACAGAGCCCTCTTCATGACCCAGTACCTGTCCGCGAAGTATTCCAAGCCGGTCTATGAGAACGGCGAGCTGATGTTCACGGAAGAAGAGCTCCAGGAAGGCGTGGAGTTCATCCAGAGCCTGGTCGATCATCATGTCATCCCGGCCCTTGATGTCCTGGACGGCGACGGAGCTTCCTCCACCGACCAGAACCCGAAGTGGACCAATGGCCAGTACGCAGGCATCTATGAGTGGGATTCCTCCTTCGCCAAGTACGCCGGAGCGCTTGCTGAGGGACGTGAGTTTGTTGTCGGCGACGAGCTGGAAGAGATGAAGGCAGGTACCTTCTACAAGGTCACCCTTTCCTTTGCGATCTCTGCACAGTCCGAGCATCCGCATGAGGCAGCTCTTCTGATCAACTACCTTCTGAATGATCCGGAAGGCATCAAGATCATGGCAGCTGAGCGCGGCATTCCGGCTTCCGCCATTGCCTATGAGACCCTGAGTGAAGCGGGCCTGTTCGATGAGGCGACCATGGAAGCGCACACCAAGATCTTTGATGTTGCCACCTACTTCCTGGATACCGCTTTCTTTGATGACGCAACCCTGAAGGATGTCGCGGAAGGCGCATTCCAGGATGCTTTCTCCGGGATTGACTACGGCGATTATGAGATCAGCGAAGCGGTTGAGATCCTCTTCGAAGCGCTCACCGCTGTGACCGAATGATCGATCATACGGGCACTGGCTTATAGAAACAGGCAGGGTCCTGCTGTGATACACAGCGGGACCCTGAAAAATGAAAGAAAGGATTTTCCCAGGAAGATCCGGGCACGCCGCAGGAGAATAGGATAACTTTAGCCCGCGGAACAATGGAGGGAGCACATGAATAACACTTGGGCGAAGAGGAACACGGGGCTCCTGTTTATCACCCCGTGGCTGATAGGGTTTTTGATCTTTAAGGCTTACCCGTTTGCGTCCTCTCTGTATTTCAGCTTTACTGATTACAACCTGTTCAAGGGAATCTCAACATATGGATTCATGAACTACATCAATGTCTTCACAGACAGTAAGACATTGAAGGCAATGGGTGTCACTTTCCGCTTTGCTTTCATGGAAGTGCCGCTGAAACTGGTCATCTCACTTCTGATTGCCTACATCCTGAACTTTAAGATCAAGGGCGTCAACATCTTCCGTACTGCATATTATGTGCCGTCGATCCTTGGCGGATCCGTCGCGATCGCTGTTCTTTGGAAGGCCCTGTTCAACAACGAAGGCCTTGTCACCCGTATGCTGAATACCATTGGGATTCAGAACACCCCGAAATTCCTGACAGATGCCGGCTGGGCCCTGTTCATCCTGGTTCTGCTTCGTGTCTGGCAGTTCGGTTCCACAATGGTGATCTTCCTGGCAGCCCTCAAGGGAGTCCCGACAGAGCTCTATGAGTCAGCTTCCCTGGATGGCGCAGGCAAATGGCGTCAGTTCTTCTCAATCACGGTTCCGCTGATCACGCCGGTTATCTTCTACAACCTGATCACACAGTTGGTGCAGGCCTTCCAGGAATTCAACGGCCCGTTCATCATCACCAACGGCGGTCCGAGACGTGCGACGACTCTGATGTCGATCCTGATCTACAACAACGCGTTCAAGCAGTGGGATATGGGTCTTGCCAGCGCGCAGGCCTGGGTTCTGTTCATCATTCTGATGATCTTTACCGCGATTGCGTTCTGGAGCCAGAACAAGTGGGTCTATTACTCGGATGAGGAAGCACGCTGAGAGAAGGAGGGCATAAAATGGCCAGTCAAACAAAAGCAGCCGCCCTCGAGGCGGCGAGAATGCATGGGGAGGACCCACGCGTCGTTCGGAGAAGAAGAATAGGGATCGCGCTTCGCTATCTTGTTCTGATTCTTGTTGGAATCGTCATGGTCTATCCGCTGGTCTGGATGGTCGGCGCTTCCTTTAAACCCAACAACGAAGTGTTCGCCAGCCTGAATATCATTCCGGTCCATCCGACGCTCGACGGTTACAAGAGCGCCATGGAAAGCTACGGTGGCGACATCAATATCTGGAAGAGCCTTTTGAACACCTTCCGGATTGTCATCCCGAAGGTGATTTTCACGATCATTTCCTCGGTCATCACGGCTTATGGCTTCTCGCGGTTCAAGTTCAAGGGAAGAGATATCCTCTACGCGATCATGATCTCCACCCTGTTCCTTCCGCAGGTTGTCCTGAACGTTCCGCAGTATATGATGTACAACAAGTTTGGGTGGGTTGACTCCAATCTGTACCTGCCTCTGATCATTCCGTCTCTCTTCGCATGCGACACCTACTTCGTGTTCATGCTCGTGCAGTTCCTGCACGGGGTTCCGAAGGAACTGGAAGAAGCCTCCAGGATTGATGGCTGCAACATCATTCAGACCCTGGTCAAGGTTGTCGTTCCGATGATCATGCCGTCCATCGTCTCCTGCGCCCTGTTCCAGTTCATGTGGACATCCAATGACTTCATGGGCCCGCTGCTCTATGTAAAGACACCTTCGAACTATCCGGCGACGATCTTCGTCAAGCTGTCCATGGACTCTGAGGCAGGTTTCTCCTGGAACAAGGTTCTGGCGACCTCCCTGATCTCCATGGTTCCGTCGATCGTTCTGTTTTTCTCAGCACAGAACCAGTTCGTCGAGGGGATTTCCGCCGGCGGCGTCAAGGGCTGATCAAACCCTGCAGGGATTCTGAACCTTCCGCAGAGGCGGGAGAATCCGCAGGATCCGGATGAACAGGAAAGCTTGCAATATGTCAGGATCTGCCCGGAAAGCGTGCGAAATCGCACAGCTTCCGGGCAGATCTCTTAAGAGGGAAGACTTTTGGAGATTTTTCTGAAGTGTATCTTTCAAACGGCGCGCTCAGCGACGATTGAGATAGCTGATGGTTCCCGGTATGAGACCGGGAGGGCGTATGAGATCTTCCTGGATGGAAAGAAGCTCCGGGAGACCCGCCGTACCATCAACCTTTTGACCGGGCTTTGCCCGGACACGGAGTACCGGGCGGAACTGAGACCTTTGGGGGAGACGGAAATGGCCGCGTCCATCTCTTTCCGCACGGAGGCGGAGTTTGTATCCCTGAACGTCAGGGATTTCGGCGCGGCAGGAGACGGGGTTCAGGACGACACCCGCTTCATTCAGGCAGCGATTCTGGCCTGCCCGCCCAAGAGCCGGGTTCTGATCCCGGAGGGCATCTACCTGGTAAGCCCCCTCTTTCTGAAGAGCGGGATCCGGGTCGAGATCGCAAAAGGGGCAGTGATCCAGGGGATTGCCGACCGCTCGAAATTCCCCCTTCTCCCAGGGGTTGTCGAGTCCCGGGACCGGACGACGGAGTACTACCTGGGTACCTGGGAGGGGAATCCTCTTCCCTCCTACGCTTCGATTATCACTGGGATTGATGTGAGTGATGTGGTCCTCTATGGGGAGGGAGTGATCGACGGCGGTGGAAGCCCTGAGTGCTGGTATGACCGGTCAATGGCGAAAAGGCTGCCGGGGAGGCCCAGGAGTGTCTTCCTTGTGGGCTGCACCCATGTGGTGATTCAGGGCCTGACAGTCAGAAACAGCCCTGCCTGGACCATTCATCCCTACTTTACAGACGACTTCCGGATGCTGGGAACCAGCATTCAGAACCCCTATGACTCCCCCAACACGGACGGCTTTGACCCTGAGTCCTGCGATGGGGTGGAGGTTGTCGGCGTGCACTTTTCCGTGGGAGATGACTGCATCGCCGTCAAGTCCGGGAAGATCTACATGGGCAGAAAGAGCCATACGCCCTGCCGACATATCCACATCCGCCAGTGCCTGATGGAGAACGGCCACGGCGGGGTCACCACCGGCTCTGAGATTGCCGGCGGCGTCACGGATCTTTTGATTGAGGACTGTATTTTCCGCCACACAGACCGCGGCTTCCGGGTGAAGACCCGCAGGGGACGCGGGAAAAATGCCATTCTCCAGAAGATTGTGATCCGCAATGTCCAGATGACAGATGTCTATGCACCGATCGTGGTGAATTCCTTCTACTTCTGCGATCCGGATGGAAAGACCCAGTATGTCCAGAGCCGGGAGCCGTTTCCGGTGGACGATCGGACACCGGAGATCCGGGATCTGACGCTGGAACACCTTCACTGCGAGGGTGCCCACGCCTGCGCAGGCTATATCTCCGGGCTTCCGGAGAAGCCAGTGGAGAAGATCGTGATGAACGATGTCCGGGTGACTTTCGCCGAGAATCCCGAGCCCATGGCGCCTGCCATGTCGGAAGGGGTTGAGCCCTGTGTGCGCAGAGGCTTCTACTTTGAGAACGTGAAGGAGATCACTGCCAGGGACGTGACGGTAGAGGGATGCGAGGGCGAGGTCTTTGACACCCACGGTGTCGGATCAATTGAGATCCAATGAGCCTGAAAGCTTCCGCGGTCAGGGGCGTATCTGGCAGATTCTCCTGTCTCGCGTATATACAGGGTTGAAGCAGGAAGGATAGAGAAGGATAGAGAAGG
>CADBUA010000139.1 GCA_902797665.1 uncultured Lachnospiraceae bacterium
TACAGTACAGTATGATATAGTATGATATAGTACTATATATTATCATATATTATTAAGCTGCGTTATGCTTATATTGTATAGGCGAGAGAAAAAAGAAAAAAGAACCGGCAGCTTTCCTGCCGGTTCTTTTCGTATCCAGTTCTTTTCTGCCCTGCGCTGTCTCTCTGTCAGTCGTTTGCGTAGTTGTCGAAATAACCCTGGATCAGGACCACGGGAGTTCCCTTATCTCCGGAGCCGGAGGTCAGATCACTGAGGGAGCCCAGAAGGTCCGTCAGCTGTCTGGGGGTGGTTCCCTCAGAAGCCATCTGACCCTTGAGATCCGCGTCTTTGGAGCGGATCCGTTCTGTCACTGCCATCTGGAGCTCTTCTCCGCTGAGGGCGCTGAAATCGTTGTCAGCCAGGTACTTGAGCTTGAGTTCATTGGGCGTACCGCGAAGACCGTCCGTGTAGGCCGGGCTGACCACCGGGTCCGCCAGCTCCCAGATTTTACCCTGGGGATCCTTGAAAGCGCCGTCTCCATAGATCATGACTTCCAGCTGCTTTCCGGTCTGTTCCTGAAGGAGCTTTTGGGTTCTTCTGACAAAGTCAGCGCCTTCCCTGGGGAAGAGCTTGACCCGGTCTTCGTCGGCCTTGTTGGAGCCAAGGAGGCCGTAGGACTCATTGAAGCCGGAACCATCCACAGAGGAGGAGAGAATCTCGTCCATGCCGAAGACAACGGAAGCACCGGCCTTTTTCAGGATCCGCTTGGTGCGGGCTCTGGTATGGATGTCACAGGAAAGGACCTGGTCCGTATATCTGAGGATGCTTTCAGGACGGTTGGAGAAGATAATCTCGCATTCACAGTTTTCATCCGTAATGATCTTCTGATAGTAGGAGACGTAGTCGACGCCTGTGAAGGGATGGCGGTTCTCCCCAAAGTGCGCTCTGTAGTCTTCAAGGGTCAGCACATCGCGGTAGGGGTCGATATCAGCCTCGTCGCATTGATCCAGGGTGAAGAGCTCGTTGCCCACTTCATCGGAAGGGTAGCTCAGCATCAGCACGATCTTTTCTGCCCCGCGGGCAAATCCCTTCAGACAGATCGCAAAACGGTTTCTGGAGAGGATCGGGAAGATGACACCGACGGTACCGCTGAACTTCTCACGGACATCCTTCGCAATGGCGTCCACGGATGCATAATTGCCCTGGGACCGCGCCACAACGGACTCTGTCACTGCGACGACGTCCCGGTCATTCAGGGAAAAACCCTCTTCCCTGGCAGCGTCCACCACGCTCTCTGTCACAAGTGCGGCCAGGTCATCGCCTTCACGGATGATCGGGCAGCGGATTCCTCTTGATACAGTTCCAGTCTTTCTAGCCATACAGACCTTCCTCTCTTCACAAATAAAGTTATCGTCTGAATCTGCGATGATGCATCACGGGAATTTCATCACGCGCCAAAGCTTTCGCAGATCCTCGCGCTCTTGACTGAACCGGGAAACAGTTTACAGGAACGCAGCTTGTATGTCCAGCAAAAGCCTTGGGGAGCTGAAGCGGCAATCTCCGCCGGACGCTCTCTGCCAGGTCTGATCCGATCTGATCCGAACTGAAATGACTACAGGCATCTGCCCGTGCGCGTGAAAGATGCGCCTGTCCTTTGTTTTGTCCTGTGTTCTCACGCTCGGCGCAAGAGGCGCAAGACGGCTGGACCTTTACTTGAAATCGATCTGGATGGCAGCTTATGTCAGAATCGTATTTTATAAAAGGCCTGGAGCCTGAAGCTGACATCCCGGATCAATCCCGGAAGACTGATTGACATCTCTTTGCCTTTCGCACCTTAATTGTATTATAATTATTACTGTTCATCCCGCTTTGCGCACTTGCCGCATAAAGCGATGTCATGCCTTTCAAATAATAAAGGCCGGGCGCAGATTGAATGAGACGACAGACTCCTCAGCCCGGCCGACTCAGGCTCTCCCAGGCGGGCAAGAGGCTGTGATGGCCCATCTTCCAGGAACGCAGCGCAGCTCTCAGTGATTGTCCATCCGGCTGCCTTTCAGGGAGGTCGGGAAGGAACTGATGCCCGATGGAAATCCCAGAATACAAAGGAGGATCCACATGGCATGGAGTTTCAACGTGAGCTCGGTCACAATCATGGTGTTGTGCATCCTGCTCCTGTTTTTCATGATGAAGCCGCGGCTTCCCATTCGGTTAAACTTCTTTTTCGTCGCCTTTGCCCTGACGGAGATTCTGACTCTTTTCACAGACATCCTCTCTTCCTGGATGGATATGCATCATGAGCTTTTTCCGGTCTGGAGCCTTTATCTCTCTAACGGCTTCTATTTCCTTTTCTTCATTGGCCGAAGCTTTTGCTTTCTGGCTTATACAATGGCCCTTTTCGGGCCATCTTCGGGAAAGGTTGGAAAGGCGCTTCAAAGACTGGTCTGCCTGATTTTTCTCGGGCTTGAGCTCATCGTCGTGTCATGCCCTTTGACAGGACTGATCTTCTCCATCGACCGGGATCTGGGCTATCGGAGCGGACCATTCTATAACCTGATCTATTTTGCCCTCTACTTTTTCCTGCTGCTCGGCATTCTCTATGCCATCAGGGAGGCAAAGATCCTGAATCCTCTGCAGCGTTACGGCCTTTTTCTCTCCTGTCTGGCAGTTGCCGCGGGCGGTGTATTTCGAATCCTGCTGCCCCACATTCTGGTCATGAACTCCTTCTTTATGCTGGCGGTCCTGAGTCTGTACCTGGCGTTTGAGAATGCGGACCTTTACATGGAGCAGCGGACCTCTGCCTTTAATTACCAGACCTTTGAGAAGGTGGTGGAGGAGAGAATCTACCTGAAGAAGGACTTCTGGATGTGCTCTGTCATGGTGCGGAATTTCTCGGAGGCCCGGGAAATCTACGGGGGAGAGCAGATGGACGCGGCCATTGGCCTGGTCAGTGAGTTTCTGCGCAGGTCTTTCAGGGACATGACGGTCTTCTACGATATCAACGGCTGCTTTGTCCTGCTGGGGCCGCCAGGCACCGACAGCAGATCCGTAAGAGAGATTGTTCAGGCGCGCTTCAAAGAACCCTGGCGGGCAGTCAATACAGATGTCCATGTCGATCTGGTCTACGCGGAGATGGCCTCCTCCCTCCGCTTCAGAGATGCCCGGGATGTAGTGGAGTGTGTCCGCAGGCTGATGGAGGCGGCAGCGCAGAGTCCTGATACCGACTTCATTCTGATGGATCAGGAGATGATGGATTCCATCAGACATTCGTTCCGGGTGCGGCGGGCCCTGAACCGGGCGCTCGAGGAGGGCACGCTTCTGGCCTATTTTCAGCCCATCATCGATGCCAGGTCCGGAGAAGTGGTGGGGGCGGAGGCGCTGGCCCGCATCCAGGACCCGGAGATCGGCATGATCCCGCCCGGGGAGTTCATCCCTTTGGCGGAGAAGAACGGTTCCATCAGCCGTCTGGGGGAGCTGATGTTCCGGAGAGTCTGTGCTTTTCTGCACAAATATGATCTGGAGGCATATGGGCTGGAGTTCATCAATGTGAACCTGTCCCCGATCCAGTGTAAAGACCAGAATCTCGCGGAGCTTTTCCGCTCCATCATGAAGGAGTATGACGTCAGTCCTGAAAAGATTCATCTGGAGATCACAGAGGAAGCCCTGATTGAGGAGGCTGTTCTGCATGCGCAGATGGATCGGCTCATAGAGGCTGGATTCTCTTTCGCGCTCGATGACTTTGGAAGCGGCTATGCCAACCAGTTCCGCCTGAAGGAGTACCCCTTCACAGGGATCAAACTGGACATGAAGATCGTCTGGTCACACTTTAAAAGGCCGGACAGCCTGCTTCCAAACACGGTGGAAACCTTCTCGAACCTTGGTTTTTACACGACAGCGGAGGGGGTAGAAAACCAGGAGATGTCGGAGGGACTTCGAGATATGGGAATCGTTTACCTGCAGGGCTTCTATTATGCGAAGCCCTTCCCGGAAGAGGCGTTTGTCGCCTATATCGAGAATCAGAGGGCGGAAAGACAGGTGGAGGAAGAGCGTGTCGACTGAAGGGAAGCTGTCTCTGCTTCAGGAAGACAGCTTTGGGAACTGTAAAGAGAAGGGAACTGTCCAGTCCGCTTTGGCCGCTTGTCGCAAAGCGTGATATACAGTCCAAAAGCAAAGGCCGGGTGCACTTTCAACGTGGGCGCCTGTGCCTGGCCTTGGAGCTGGACTTTAGCCTGCGACTTACAGATGCAAGAGAAGAAGATCAAAGGCATCCAAAGGGCATCTATACGCGCGGCCAGGCAGATCTGCCCTGCGCAGGTCTGGGACGCTCTGATCGAGCCTGGAGCTGTATGAAGCGGATCGTGGAAGCGCCAGCTAGAGACCAGTCCCGAAAAGTCCTTGTGGATGACATTTATGGATGGAGCGCCGAAAGGGGATTGGACAGATCCCGGAGGGGCAGAAGGGAGTCAGGATGGATCGGACGCGGAAAAGGGAACTGGGCAGAAAATGGCTGCTCGCCTGTATAGTCTTCACGTTTGGCGGGGTGTTTGGTTTTATCTATGAGGAACTGTTCTACCGGATTGACCTTGGATACTTCGTTAAGCGGGGGTCGGGAATCGGACCCTGGATTTTTATCTACGCGGGAGGCGCCTTCCTGATCTTCTGGATGACGGAGCGCATTCCCAAAAACGCGCTCACGCTGTTTCTTTTCAGTGCGCTTTTATGCGGGGGCCTGGAGCTTGCGACCGGGTTTATTCTTCATCATTTCTTTGGGATCCGGCTCTGGGATTATAATGTCGAGATCTGGAACTTCGGAAACATCGGCGGCTATATCTGCGCCCGGTCGGTTCTTCTTTTCGGCTTTTGCGGCGTCTTTCTCCGCCTGATTGCGGTGCCCTTATTCGAACGCTTTCTGGACAGTGTTTCCATAAAGACAGCGATCTGGGTCTCGGTAGGGCCGGCCGTGGTCTCCGCGCTGGACATGCTGATCGGGATGATCCTGCGGGCGGGAAAACTTTGAATGCGGCGACAGGCTCCTGCGCCCGGCAGAATGCCTACAGGCGCTTGGAACTGGACAGCTGCAAAGCATCCTCCATTGAATCATTGAATACAAAAAGCACGCCTGCCCGAATGGTCTTCGGGCAGGCGTTTTCTGTCCTTGCTTCTGAACAGGAAGGCGGAGAGCCACTGTATTTTTATCTGATCATCATGCTATACTCTAGTATCTAAACCATCAAGGAAAGGATGAATTCATGAGAAAAAGACTTTCAATTCTGCTCCTTCTGTGCCTTCTGCCAGGCCTGTCCTCCCCCGCATCCGCGTCAGCGGAGCATGCGGGCGGCAGTGAAGACGCAGCATCAGCGCTGAACCTTGCCAATAACAAGGAATATACCTGGAGCTATGACAGCGCCAGTGATTCCTGGACCATGTCCATCGTGACAGACGTGCTGTATCCTGTCATCGAGGATGAGCAGGGCGTGTCCGTCAACGTGCCTGGCAGCTACATCATTGGCGTGGACACCGACGGCGACGGAGAGGTGGATGTAGACGCGGAGCACTTTACGGAGGAAGTCAACGGGCGCCTGGTCATCGACTACGAGGCTTCCGTCAGCAGCGAAAACGGTCAGATTTATACCGCCTCCACCGCACCGGTCATCCTGAACACCGGAGCTGCCGGCTACGGCAATTCCAAGAATACCCTGGCATCCTCCAGTTATGCCGCCCAGGGTTATATCAACGTTTCCTGCGGCAATCGGGGCAAGCAGGACTCTTTCACGGATCCGGACGGGAATATTGTCTACACTGGTGATGCGCCTTCCTGCCTGGTGGACCAGAAGAACGCGGCCCGCTTTGTGCGGTATAACATCCTTCTGGGGAACCTTCCGGGCAGTATGGACACTTGGGTCTCCACAGGCGGGAGCGGCGGAGGGGCACATGCCCTGATGTTTGCGGCCAGTTCCAACAATCCGGATTTTTATGATTATGAGATTGAATGCGGCGCCGCCGCGATCTTCAGGAATGAGGACGGAAGTTATGATACGTCCGTGTCCATCGACGGGAAAAGAATCGAAATCTCCGACGGTGCCTGGGGCTGCATGGCCTACAGTGCCATCAGCTCCCTGTATGAGGCAGACATGGCCCTGGCCTTTGAGTATACGCTGGATCCTGGATATTCCTTCAATACGGACTTTCAGAGAGAGCTGGCCTTCTGCCTGAGTAAGGAGTACATGGACTATATCAATGGCAAGGGATACACGGTCAACGAGGCGGATGTATGCTTTGACCTGGATGGGGACGGGGAGATGAATTCCGAGATTGCCCTGCGTATCGAGTATGACAGGGAAAAGTATCCCGACTGCAATGGCTTTGGCGGGAGCTATCTCGACCTCTATCAGGCGGAGTTTGTCAGCAATCTCCAGTGGTACGTGGACAGTCTGGATTACGCAGAGGGCTGGACCTGGTTTGATGAAGACGGGAATGCTCTGTCCGATGAAGAGACAGCCGCGATGACCAGCACTGACAAGGCAAAGGCCTTCATCGAAGGACGCTATACCGAATCCAGTTCCGCTGGGCACGGCGGCATGGACAGGATGGGCCAAGGTCCCGGCAGGGGAGAAAAGCCGGATGGCGCTCCGGATGGCGGCCCAGCTGCCCTGAATGGAATGGGGGACATGGATAAGCAGGCCGGCGGTCCTGCTGCCCGGAATCCGGATGAGAGCGGAGATGAGATGCTGACTGGAGGCCCCGATGCCGGCAGCAGCCAGAGCAGTGGGAGCTCTGTCAATTCCGCGAATTATGGCAGCTACGAAGAGATGCTTTCCTCCTACGAGGCGGACATCGCAGAGATTCAGGCCGGGGACCTGTATGGAAAGAACATCGTCAATCTCTATAACCCACTGAATTACATCGGAGCTGAGGGCACCCGGAATCCCACCTGGATCCGCATCCTGTGTGGGGCTTCCGAGGGAGATATCTCCATGTTTAACTCGCTGAACATCCAGATCGAGGCACTGATGCATGGCATTCACGCTGACATCGCCTGGCAGTGGAACGGAGGGCATGTACCCAGTGAAATCTTTGGCGATTCTCTGCCACTTTATGTGGATGAGATGGTTGGTCAGTTTGTGGAAGGAGCGGCAAAGATCGAAAAAGCTGCCGCCAGTCCTGTGAAAAGCAATGGGGATTCCGAGAAGCCTGAGGGGACAGATCTCTCCTCCTTTGTCCAGATCGATGAGGAAGGAAAGGTTTCCTTCACTTTGGCCGATATATCTGCCTGCCGGACAGACAGCGCGAGCAAGGCCTGCCCGGGTTTTGATGTGATTGACTACGGTCAGGAGGACTATGTGTTTGGCAGCAGCACGGCCGATGCCCGCCACTGGAGCGAGTGGGTATTGAAAGCGCTGAAGGAGAATCAGGAGACGCTGAGCGGGCTTTTCAATGTGGAGTAAAGACGGCTGAGAGGGTTGGAAAGTCAGGGCTTTTTCCTTTTTTCACTTTCTCAGTTTTTCCTCCCGCACTCTGTGGTAAAATACTTGTAACTGTCCAGTCCGCTTTGCGCGCTTGCTGCGCAAAGCGAGGCCATAGAGTTCAAAAGCAAATGTCAGGCGCGCATTCAACACGGGCTTAGGAGCCTCAGCCCGGCCGAATACTACAGGCGCCTGCGACTGGACAGCTGCAGGCGCATGAGCAGCGTCAGCTGCGATCTCTCAGGAAAGAAGGAGAGGACAGATCTGTACGCATCTGAACGGAAGGGAGACGCGCATGGAGACGCATTTGAAGAGAACGCCTGTGAGTTTTTGGATGCCCAGATGGAACTGAGATCCTGCCAGATTCGATTCGCTTTTGCCAGAAGGCCGGAAGAAAATGGCAGCTTGATCTTTCATGAAAGGCAAAGCAGTATTCGGGACAGGGAGAAAAAAGATGGCTGGGAAAGAAAACATGGCAATCGCGAATCCGGTCTTTACGACCGCGATGAGATCAGTGGGGATGCTTGCGATGGCTGGGAATCCGCTGGCCCTGGACTTTGCCCGGAAGCTTCACCTGGATACGATGTTCCCGATGGAGCCTCTGACAGACTTTAACCATGGCTTTGATGTGTCCGGGTCCCACATTCCTTACATTGCCCTGGCGCTCCCTGTGGAGTGTCGGCATTGTCTCCTGAACCTGTATGTGAAAAGGAATCGCTTTACAAATGTTCTGGAGCTGGCTTCGGGTTATACACCCCGGGGGATTGAGCTTGCCCGGAAGGGGATCCGCTATGTCGGCGGGGATATCCCCATCGTCTCTGAGGCCGTGGCGAAGCTGGCAGAGCCTTACCTCCGGGACACACCTGGCAAAGCGGACTATGTTTCACTGGATGTGACCAACAGAAGCTCCATGCTGAAGGCGGCGGATCTCTGCGGCGGAGAGATGGTCCTGATCTCCAGCGGTCTGTTCTCCTATCTGCAGAAGGCTGAACTCCGGGCTCTGTTTGAGAATGTCCGGGAGATTCTCGCGCTCCACGGCGGGAGCTGGATCACCTTTGACTGCGCGGAGGATGCCCTGCAGAAGCTCTGCGCCCGGATTGCGGGCTGCAATCTGTCTCTTCTGGACACGTTTCTGAAGCGCTACGATCAGGATCTGTCCGATGCGTCCGGGCTCAGGATCAAAGTGGAGGATCTTGAGACGATCAAAGGCCTGATGCGGGAGGCGGGCTTGAAGATAGAGCCTTTCAGGATGAATGCCTACGGACTGGAGCTGGGAACAGAGCATCTTATGAGCGCTGAGACCAATGACGCGCTCCGGCGTGGGCTGGAGGAACTGGAGGCCTGGAAGATTACCGCTCTGGCAGAATCGTCCTCCGGATCATCCCGCGGGAGTCATCCCCATCAGACAGTCTCCCCCGGTGCGCACATGGAGCTTCAGGACGGAATTCTCACGGTATCTCTGCGTGGGAGGATCGATTCCATGTCAGCCCCGGATGTTCTGGAAGTCTGGAAGAAGACCCTGGAGGAGGCCGGCGTTGTGGATGGAAGAAAGAGCGTGAAGGAGCTCCACATCCAGTGTGAAGACCTCGCATATATCTCTTCGGCTGGCCTGAGGGTGCTTCTGATGATGCTGAAGCGGAGCAGCGCACGGACGCTGCGGATGAGCGGTGTCACAAGGAACGTCAGGGAGATCTTTTATAACACCGGCTTTGACCACATGATGGATTTCACCTGAAGGGATCACGCGCCAAAGGCGAGATGGGCGTACACATTGAGGAAGGCGACGATGCTTCATGATCTGCCTGACTCTGCGGGAAAACGGGAAAGGAAGTCCGATGAGCGGAGAGGAGAAAATCCATGTCCGGTATTCCAGAGAGGAAGACGCGGAAGCTGTCTTTCAGGCGATGTGTTATGTGAAGGAAAGGTTGGCAAATCCTTCTGTTTATGTCGCGGATGATCTCCCCTATGTGAAGCGGCACATCGAAAAGGATGGCTTTACCCTGATCGCGGAGCGATCCGGCGTACTTGCCGGCTTTCTGATCGTCCATCTGCCGGGACTCGGAGAGGAGAACCTGGGCCGGGAGATCGGGATGGAGGAGGAAGACCTGATGAGATGTGCCCATATCGAATCAGAGGCGGTACTGCCGGAGTACCGGGGACGAGGGATTCAGCGTCTTCTCCTCCGGGAGGCGGAGAAGGCACTCCTATGCCGGGGGTACTTCTTCACGATGATGACAGTCTCCCCGGAGAATCCCTACAGTCTGAGAAATGCGCTGGCGCTCGGCTACCAGATCATGCTCACGAAAGAGAAATACGGAGGACTGATGCGTCACATCCTGCTGAAGAAACTGCCGGCGCAGGGAAAACCGAAAA
>CADBUA010000140.1 GCA_902797665.1 uncultured Lachnospiraceae bacterium
ATATCATATAAAATATGTCAAAACAACATGAAATGCCGCAACGATCATAAAGATCAAACAGAACAGATTCATATCATTTTCGCGATGCGGAACAGAAGTGAAAACCTTGTCGATCCCCGGGGATCAGCATCAAAAGGAGGAGAGAAGCCCATGGGAAAATACAGACTGGTCATCTTTGACCTCGATGGGACCATCCTGGATACGCTGGAGGATCTCTATGATTCCCTGAACGTGGCACTGAGAGAAAACGGATTCCCAGAGAGGAGCATCCAGGAGGTCCGGAGCTTTGTTGGGAACGGGATCTACCGGCTTGTCCAGCTCGGCCTGCCCGAGGGGCATACGGAGGAGGAACTGAACCGGACGCTGGCTTTTTTCAGATCCTATTATGGGGAGCACTGCCTGGACAAGACAAAACCCTACCCGGGGATTTCAGAGCTTTTTGAACGCCTGCACCGGGAGGGCAGGCTGATTGCTGTGGTCTCCAACAAGGCAGACAGCGCGGTTCAGGAGCTGATCGCAAGGTTTTTCCCAGGACAAATCGACTACGTGCTGGGGGAGAGGGATGGAATCCGCAGAAAGCCGGCGCCGGACACCGTCCTGGAGGCCATGCGGCGGATGGGGGTCTCCGCCGGGGAGACGGTCTATGCCGGGGATTCGGAGGTGGATATCCAGACTGCCGCGAACGCGGGTGTGGACGCGGTGATTGTCAGCTGGGGCTTTCGGGACAGACAGGAACTTCTTGAGCACGGCGCGAAGGTGATTGTGGACCGCATGGAAGAGCTTTTCTCTCAGATCTCTCAATAGAATGCCTTTCGCTTCGAAAGGCTCTGCGAGAAGGAACAGCTTTCTCTTCCGGCGAAGAGGCTGCCTGGTGTGCGCAGCACGGTTCTGGCTGTGGGAGCCCTTGCCGGATCTGGGGCATATATCGAGACATATCGAAATGTATCCATGCTTGTCAATTGGACGCCCGATAGAAGAAAGGAGATCTGTTTCCGTTTTGGTTTATCTCAGCAGTTTCAAGCTTTCTGACCGGCAGATGAAAGATCCGAACATCTACCCCTACAGCGTCTTTCGGAGTCGATCGATCGCTCCCTTCGTCTTCTCCCCGGTCACCGTACTGTATGGGAACAATGGCTCCGGGAAGTCGACCATCCTGAATATCATTGCCCTCTGCCTCTCACTGAAGGGAAGGGAGTATCCAACATCCAACAGCTTCGGCAGGGTTGACTACCTGGGGCTTTTCTGCCGGGAGTGCAGCTATGATCTCGGGGAGTATGAGGATGGGCAGCCGGTCAGGAAAATCCCAGGATGCAGCCGCTATATCAAAAGCGAGGATATCCTCTATGAGATCAAGAAGGTTGAGCAGAAGCACGTTCTGGAGGACGGTCTGGTCTACGACCTGATGCGGGAGAAAGAGTTTTCAGGAAAAAAAGCGGAGGAGTTTCTGAAGTCCAGGGAGATGTGGGATCTCATGGAGCGGATCAGCTTCGCCCAGGAGAAGTACAGCAACGGAGAGACGGCCCTGATGCTTCTGGATGATCTCATTCAGCCAGACGGCCTTTATCTTCTGGATGAGCCGGAGGTCTCCCTGGCCCCGCAGAATCAGGTGAAGACCGCAGAACAGATCAACCGGATGGCTCAGCTTCTGGGCTGCCAGTTCATTGTTGCCACCCATTCCCCCTTTATGCTTGGAACCCTCCATGGCAGGATCTACGACCTGGATTCCCCGGATGTCGACATCCGGGAATGGACGGATCTGGAGAACGTCAGGTACTTCTTTGACTTCTTCCAAAAGCACGCGGAGGCGTTTTCCTGAGACGGAGGGGGAAATCCCCCGAAAACGCAATCGAATCAGGCTGATGGAAGACCTTTGTTGAATGACAGAGTCCGCAGTGACCGCAAAAGCCAGAAGGCTGCCAGGGAAGAAGGGTACTGAGGGCTGAATCTGCTCAGGGAGGACATACATGAAGATCACAGGAGCGCTTTTGGAGCAGCCGGAGTATAGCTTTCTGAAGGAGGATCCACATCTCGGGAAAAATCTGCTTCTCCTTGGACTTGGAGGCAGCTTTGCCTACGGAACCAATCAGGAGGGGAGCGACATTGACCTCAGGGGGGTTGCCATGCCCTCAAGATCTGATCTTCTCGGCTTTGGGTCCTTCCAGCAGCTGGTGGATGAAGGGACGGACACCACGGTCTACGCCTTCGGAAGAATCACGAAGCTTCTGATGGAGTGCAATCCGAATACCATTGAGCTTCTGGGCCTTTTGCCAGAGCATTACCTGATCCTGACAGAGATCGGGCGTGAGCTTTTGAGGCGGAAGAGTCTCTTCCTCTCCAAA
>CADBUA010000141.1 GCA_902797665.1 uncultured Lachnospiraceae bacterium
GCGGAAACGATCCTGAACGGCATCAAATCCGCTTTTACAACGGCATTTAACGGTGTGAAAACTGCGGTGGAGGGCGTGGTCAATAAGCTGAAAGGCATTTTCAATTTCTCCTGGGAGCTTCCCAGGCTGAAGCTTCCGCATTTCTCCATCTCCGGGCGTTTTAGTCTGAATCCCCCTTCTGTGCCGCACTTTTCCATCCAGTGGTACAGGAAGGCGATGGACGGCGGTATGATTCTAAACAGCCCGACGATCTTCGGGGCATCCGGAGGAAAGCTGCTTGGAGGCGGAGAGGCCGGGCCGGAAGCAGTTGTCGGGGTCTCTTCCCTGATGGACATGATTCAGAAGGCCGTGAGCCAGGTTTCTTCTGACATGCTTCAGCCGCTGTCTTCAGGAAACCGGGCAGCTTCCGAAAGTGATGAGGCAGGGCGGTCAAACGCTCTTGAGAATACCCTGATTGCCATGCTCGCTGAGTACCTTCCCTATCTGCCGCAGCTTTCGCAGATGCAGATGGTGACAGATACAGGCGCTCTGGTCGGTCAGCTCGCACCGAAAATGAATGAGCAGCTCGGACTCATATCTTCAAGGTCAAGGAGGCAATAAAATGTACCATTCGATTGTAATCTCCGGGAAAGACATTTTCAAGGAGTGGGGGCTGGTTCCGACGAGCCGCCCCGTGATCAATCCTCCGGCGGTCAAGACCACCTATGTGGATGTCCCGGCCATGGATGGAGGGCTGGACTATACGGATGTTTTATTGGGGCGCCCGGCTTATGGCTACCGGGAGGGCTCCTGGGAATTTGCGGTAAGATCCCGGAGAAGCTGGTCAGAAGTCTATACTTCTGTGATGAATTATCTCCATGGAGTAAAGCACAGCATCGTCCTTGAGGATGATCCGGACTATTATTACACTGGAAGGCTGACAGTCAACGCATGGAAGTCAGAAAAGGAGTATTCCCTGATCGCAATTGACTATAAGCTGGATCCTTTCAAGAAAAGGCTGTCTGAGAATGATGAGGAAGACTGGCTGTGGGATGATCTTTTCAATAAGACGATCCGCTACGGCACCTTCCAGGTATCGGGTCAGAAGTACCGGAACGTCCTTTACAACGGGATTCGGCCGACTGTTCCGCTGATTACCTGCTCCGCGGCCATGACGGTTGAGTATAACGGCAGTTCCTTTACGCTGGTCCCCGGGGATAACACGAACAACAACCTGGCGCTTCAGCAGGGAGACAATATCATGCTCTTCAAGGGGAATGGCATTGTCACAATGAGGTACAGGGAGGTGACGCTATGAGCTACCGCGTTCTGCTGGATGGGGTGGACATCATGGATCTTCTTTCCCCCTCAAAGACGCTGATCCATCCGAATCTGACCATGGAACTGAACACGTCCGGGTCTTTGGACTTTACGATGCCGCCTCATCACGAGGCTTATGATGCTGTCAGACCCCTTCTTTCAACGCTGGAGGTCTATGAAGACCAGGAACTGATCTGGTTTGGAAGGCCTGTGGAGATCAGGAAGAACTTTTACGCGCAAAAGCAGGTTTATTGCGAAGGAGCATTGTCCTTTTTTAATGACAGTGTACAGAGATTGAGAGAATATAACAGCATTAACCTGCATACCTTTTTCAGGACGGTGATCGCAAACCATAACCTTCAGATAGCGGAAGACAGGCAGTTTGATGTCGGTCAGATCACAGTGCCTGACAGGACCGTGTACCGGAAGCTGAATTATGAGGCGACCCTGGATGTTCTCAGGCGCCAGTGCCTGAACGCGGAGGGAGGATACTTCTTCCTCAGGCGGGAAAATGGCCGAAATGTGATAGACTGGCTTCTGGATGTTCCATATGATTGCAATCAGCCTGTAGAATTCGGCCTGAACCTGATGGATCTGATTACGGAGTTCGACGGATCTTCCATTGCCACCTGTGTACTGCCGCTGGGAGAGACAGATTCCGTGACAGGTCTGCCCCTGACCATAGAGAAGGTCAACAACGGATCAGATGTGATTGAAAGTGAGGCGGTATCTGAATATGGGCGCATCACAAAGGCTGTGAGCTTCAATGGCGTCCGCTATGCTTCCACGCTCTACAAAGACGGAATCGAGTATCTGCAGGAAAAACAGTTCTCAGACATGAGCGTTCAGTGCTCTGCAGCCGAACTGCATCTGCAGAATCCGAACTTCGATAAGTTCCGCATCGGCCAGAAGGTGCGCTGCCACTCCATCCCGCATCTCATGGATCGGTATTTCCCGCTGATTCAGATGACTGTCCAGCTGGACTCCGCGGCAAAGCAGATCACCCTGGGATCAGTCAAAAAGCCGACCCTGACCGAGATTGAAAAGGAAACCCAGGATGCGGTGGAGCAGGTCACAGCTGATATGCTCGTTGCAGAAAACATTCAGCGGGCCAATGACGCAGAACAGCTTCAGGGATTCGACATGGATGATTTGCTCGATGCTGTTGCTGATAAAATCAACTCCGATCCGGAGCTTTTTGAGGCGATTCAGGAGCAATATCCGGAACAGGAGCTTAGCTATCCCGTTACAGGACAGGATATCGAAGGCCTGATCCCTCCGGAGACTCTGAGTGAAATAGAAGATAAGGTGGAAGAGGTCAATGATAAGATAGAAGGAGTCAATGAAACCGTAAAGGAGATAGATGATTACATCATTCCTCTCACAGATGAAGAAAAAGCAGAGTTAGAGGAAAAACTGAAGGGCATTGCACCTTATCTGAGCGAATTGGAGAATGCGCTGATGGAGGCATTCGGCGGAGACGGGGATAGCGGGGATAAGCAGCTCATCGATAATCTGGAGGAACTCTTAGGCCAGCTGGACGATCTGAAAGATACGGCAGATACAGCAAAAGGAACAAAGAAACTGTGTTACTGGGTGCACCAGATCAACGGAGTGGAGGCGGACAGTGGTACCATCAACTTTGTGACGAACTGATTACGATATGCAACCAACCATTCATTCATTCATTCATTCATCCAACCAACCAACCATCCGAACAACCAACTATCTATACATACATACATGCATGAGCAAATGCATATACATATATAAACATGCATGCATAGAAAAACGTGATAAAATATAATATATAATAATTTTACCAAGGAGACGTTCATTGTTACAGGTAAACGGAAAAGCATACAGAACATTAGGGGAGAAAATCTATGTGAATGGCAGGCAGGTACAGGAAGTATATGTGAACGGGCAGAAGGTTTACCCGGAATATCAGTTCAGCCATCATTATGGAGGGACGAAGACAGGGGAAACGAAAAATCCTGGTACCGGGCCGAGTGTTTCCTATCAGCGGGAATGGGAGTGGTTCATCGATGGGCAGAAATACATCCCGCGTTATGAAAGACCGAACAGTTCATATCCTACAACTTCCAAGCCCACGAGTGAAGGCTGGTATTCCTATCTATCATGGCGTAGTTCCTATAGCTGGTACGACGCGGAAGCGTCGAATCATCCTCACCCATTCCTGACTGCAAATGAAAATATCACTTTACAGCTTTCCCTCGGAGACTATTCCTGGATCAGCGAGTATCTGACTTCTGGATCGCAGGCCCTTCTCGCATCGCTTGAGGCTGGAATTACACTTTCAGGTTCGAGGACCTGGCAGTATGTCTATCGGGGAGATAATTTCCTGCTTGGCTCATCTGAGTCTGATCTGGCTCTATATGTGCAAAATGGAGCGATGGATTCTTCCAGTTCAGGGAACTATGGCATTACAGTGTATTATACGGTCATAAGGGCCCTCCTGTATATCGACCCCTCAAAATGTGGTCCTGGCAAACAGGTTACCAAGGCGTCCGCTGGTGCAGGACTGTATGTGTCGATCAGTGATCTTGGCTTTAACATCACAGCAAATGGGTTTACTTCAAATCCCTCTATGAGCATGCATAGAGGAACCAACATATCAGAAACATCATACTTCGAACCGGTTCAGAGCTGAAAGTATCTATCATTATAAACAGTTATATATAATCATTGACTGTGTAGTACGATGCGGAATAACATACGATTATCTATAATTGTATGTTGAAATATAATATTGCATGATAAGATAGATTAAAATAATCATGTGATATAGCATTACACACGATACTGTCAGATATAGACATCCCGAGAGGAGGTGACTATGCCAGATCTATCAAATGAGCTTATAGACATTGAACTTGCTGCAAGAGGAGAAGAAGTACGGGACAGCATTATAAACGCACTTCAAAAACTCAATCGTGCAGTGGACCCTGAGGGCAGTCACACCGAGACCATCATGGATGACACGCCGACGGCCGGTAGCCAGAACGCTGTGAAATCCGGCGGCATTTACAGCGCCCTTCAGGGAAAACAGGATGACCTGACGCTTGTTCCGACGGTTTTATCTCTCCTGGAAACAGACTATCTGTTTCTGGAGCGGGAAGGAGTCATCTATAAAATCCTCGCCTCGAAAGTGATGATCGCGTCTGGCGGCGATGGCATCGAGACGGAAAGCGGTGACGCGCTTCTGACCGAAGACGGGCAGGAGATTCTGCCTGACACCGTGGAGGAGGAGTCAGCGGTCAGCAGCACGTAATTCGGAGCGCACGGATCGCATCTGGTCACGGAGAAGAATGAACCCGTCGTTATACCCGCAAGCGTGAGAATTTGTGATTAATTCTCGCGAGCGGGCATATACCGGTGAAACACCTGGAAAATCTGAATGGCTCCCGGTATATAGACCAATGAAGGAGGAAATCATCATGGGTGTAAAAATCAGTGAACTGCCGAGTACATCCACGGCAAACGACAGTGACAGCCTGGTGCTGAACCACGGAAGCGAGACACAGAAAATCACGCTGCAAAAGCTGATGGAAAGTGGCAAGAGGTCGGCCGGGCTTGTGACGGATACGGAACTGCAGACTTATCTGGGAAACTATGTCAGAGGAAGCGATCTGACGGACTACCTGAGTGAATACCTGAGGGCAACTGATCTGTCGCAGGCTCTGACTTATTATGTGAGTGATTCTGAGCTCAACTCTGTTCTCAGCAATTATCTGAGCCGTTATGTGACGAGCTCCGAGCTGGAGAATGCCGGGTATCTGACAGAAACGGAGCTTTCCGATTATCTGAGTGAGTATATCGCATACGCTGATATGAGCAATGCAGGAATTGTCACGTCCTCTGCGCTCAGTAATGCATTGAGAGATTACGTGACAGACAGCTATCTGAGTGAGGCAATGAGAGATTATGTGACAGACAGCTATCTGAGCGAGGCACTGATTGATGCGCTGGGGAGCTATGTGTCAAGTTCCAGCTTTGCAGCGGCGCTGGCGGCCTACCTCTCCGCATATGGCGGGGAGATTATCTACGACGCGATCTCACAGTATATCAATCCAGGAACGTAAAGGAGGCCATCATGAAACTACAACTGCTGATTCCCCAGTTCAATGAAACGGATGAAGTTATGCGCCCGATGCTGGAGAGCATCAGCACCCAGCAGGGCGTTGACCTGAAAAATGAGATAGAAGTCCTGATCGGAAATGACGGATCGGACACCAGGCTGTCTGCGGAATTCCTCGGCAGCTTTTCTTATCCCATAAAGTATGTCAGTTTCGATCACTCCGGCCTTCCCGGAACCCGCGGCCGTCTGTTCGATCTTGCGACTGCGGACTATGTGATGTTCTGCGATGCTGACGATATGTTCCTGACGAACCTTGCCCTGTACACAATCTTTTCATTTCTGGACAAGGGCTGTGATGCGCTGGTCTGTGATTTCATGGAGGAAGTCCTGAACCGTAAGACCGGAGGCTCCTTATTCTTCCCGCATAAAAAGGACATCACCTTTGTTCACGGGAAGATTTACCGCAGGCAGTTTCTCATCGACAATGGCATCGAGTGGCATCCTGATGTGAAGGGCCATGAGGACAGCGGCTACAACTGCCTTGCGATCAAGGTAGCGAAGGATCTGAAATACTGCGAGACCCCTGTGTATCTGTGGAAATGGCGTGAGGGCTCCATCTGCAGGAAAGATCCGCTGTATGTCCCGAAAACCTATACCCGCATGATCTACTCCAACGGCTGGCTTGTCAAGGACTTTCTGGACCGGGACATGGTGGAGGAAGCGAAATACAGCACGGCGATTCTGGTCTATGGTACCTACTACATGCTCAACAAACCGATCTGGCTTGACCCCATGAACGCAAAGTACCGCTATGAGACCGAGAAGTGTTTCCAGGAATACTACCGGGAGCATAAGCCCCTTTTCCTTTCGGTCGATCCGCAGGTCAGGAACCAGATCATCGCAGGCACGAAAAGGCGCGTGATGAACGAGGGTGTGCTTCTGGAGAAGTTTACCTTTGAGGACTGGATCAGGCACATCGAGGGAATGGAATAAGGAGAGCAGGGTGAAAACTGGAGGAGGGTAGGATGAATCCTCAGGAGGATTCGATGAAACTGGAGGACAGGATGAATCGGGAGAAAATGATGAATCTGGAGGAGGGCAGGATGAGCCTGGAGGGCTCGATGAATCCTCAGGAGGATTCGATGAATCAGGAGAAGAGCACGATTAATGACAGGGGAAAATGAGCAAAGCATAGAAGTGTATATCATGTCAGGAAAGAGAGGTAATACAGAATGAAACTGATGGAAGTAATGCAGAAGCTGACGGCGGGGGAACTGGCGGGGTGGGGACTGGTGCTGCTGA
>CADBUA010000142.1 GCA_902797665.1 uncultured Lachnospiraceae bacterium
CTTTGCTTTTGAACTTATGACCTCGCTTGGCGACAAGCGGCCAAAGGGACTGGACAGTTACGTTTTCTTGCTCCATCACCGCACGAGAAAGAACTCCGCGATCAGCACGACCACACAGGAGAGGGAAGCGACCTGAAAGAGACTGGCTCCGAACCAGGCGGCCACAGCGCCGGCAATCAGTGCCAGTGCTCCGGAGACGGGAGTCTCTGTTGCTTCGAGAATGGCCGGAAAGGTCATAACGGAGAGCGTGACATAGGGAACATAATGGAGAAAGCTTTGCAGGAACTTTGACCGGATTTTTCCACGAATCAGTGTGACCGGAAGGACTCTGATCGCGTAGGATACCAGAAACATGACCAGGATATAGACATTGATACTGCGGCTCATAGGCCTCCCCCTATTGCTTTCTATGTGAATACATGTGAATGAATGTGAATGCGCAGCCTGGTGTTCGCGCATAGCACGAAAACAGCCACCTGTGTCTTTACTGGGCTGCAGGCATTTATAACCGGAAACATCTGCCGGGAGGTCTTTTTACTTCTGACCGCTCGCGGAGACATGTTCGCAGATGGTAACTGTCCAGTCCGCTTTGCGCACTTGCTGCGCAAAGCGAAATCATACATTTCAAAAGCAAAGGCTGGTCGCACATTGAATGCGGGCGTAGGAGCCTGCGCCCGACCTCGTACCTGGACAGGTACCGGAAATGACATGCGCATCTAATCTTATGAGGTTTTTAAGGACCTGCTTCACTCCTTTGGGATTCGATCTCCCGCCTGGGTTCATCTGAATCTGCGCGGTCAATCTCCTCCTCTGCCGGGAAGAGGAGGGCAGAGGAGGCTGACAGAGCGACGGTCAGAATGATGGTGCGGTTGCCGGAGGAGAGGGAGCGGAGAAAGGGAAGGACCGAAAACAGCCAGCTGGACAGATAGCTGAAAAGAATCAGGCCCGCAATGACTCTGTCCTTTCGGGCGGCCGGAATGGTCACTGCCAGAAACATGCCGTAAAGGGCGACGCTCAGAGCGCTCACAGCCCGGACCGGCATCAGGTTGCCCGCGATGATCCCCATGGTGGTCCCCAATGCCCAGAGCGGCGCAGCGACAGCCCCGGCTCCGTATGTGAAGAAAGGGTTCAGATATCCGGGCCGGGCAATCTCCACGGCGAAAATCTCGTCGGTGATAAACTCGGCGATGAAGAAACGGTGTATGGGCTTCATCTTTGGATCAAGCCGCTGCGAAATCGCGGTGCTCATCAAAAGATAGCGGGCATTGGCGACAAGAGTGATCAGGGCGATCTCCCAGTAGGAGGATCCGGCCGCGATCACGAGAAAACCCGCGTATTCGCCGGCAGACGCCAGGCAGAGGAGACTGACCACAAAACCCTGAAGAGGATTCATCCCGGCGCTCCTGGCGGCCACGCCCAGGGCAAAGGAGACCGCGAAGTATCCGAGTCCGATGGGAATCCCGTCGTGGAGGCCTTCCCGAAAGGCTGTCCTGTTAATGCCGATTTTGCTGCTATCAATGCTCATGATTGTTCCTGCCGATCTTCGCCTGCCCCGGTGTCTCGGGGAGGCTTTTGACTAAGTTCTATTCCTGGTCTGACGCTCAGCACATGGTGCGCAAAGCCGATCAAAGCTGACTGGACAGTCAGCAGTTTTATCTTGATTTTACCGCACATGTCAACAGATCTTTTTTCTGGACAGTCCAGCAAGAAACCATTATAGTTACAAAGTATTCACAGGCGGGAAAAGGAGATATCCGGAACAGATCCTGCCGATTTATGGAAAGGAGTTGTGACATGGGAATCAGAGTGGGCATTCTTGGATATGGAAACCTGGGACGTGGTGTCGAGAAGGCTGTGACCGCAAATCCCGATGAGGATCTGGTCGGCGTCTTTACAAGGCGTGATCCGAAGAACGTTTCGATCGCGAGCGACAGTGTGAAAGTTTATTCAGCGGATGCACTGGAGAAGATGACAGAGGAGATCGATGTCCTGGTGATCTGCGGTGGCAGCGCGACCGATCTGCCGGTCCTGACCCCCAAGTATGCCTCCCTGTTTAACGTGGTGGACAGCTTTGATACGCATGCGGAGATTCCGCGGCATTTCGATGAAGTGGACAAGGCCGCAAGGGCAGCCGGAAAACTCGGCGCGATCTCAGTTGGCTGGGATCCGGGCCTGTTCTCCCTTGCCCGACTCCAGGCACACTCGGTCCTTCCGGACGGGAAGGATTACACCTTCTGGGGCAGAGGCGTCTCTCAGGGGCATTCTGATGCGGTTCGACGCATCGAAGGCGTCCTGGACGCCCGCCAGTATACGGTTCCGATCCCAGAGGCGCTGGACGAAGTGCGTTCCGGCCTGAATCCGGATCTGACCGTCAGGCAGAAGCACAGGCGGGAGTGCTATGTGGTCGCAGAGGAGGGAGCGGATCGGGTCCGCATTGAGCGCGAGATCAAGACGATGCCGAATTACTTTGCAGACTATGACACGACCGTTGCCTTCATTTCCATGGAAGAGATGAAGCGTGATCACAGTGCCATGCCGCACGGCGGTTCTGTCATCTACTCCGGCCGGACAGGGGATAAGAAGCATGTCTGTGAATACAGCCTGAAACTGGAGTCAAATCCCGAGTTTACCGGTGCAGTACTTTCCGCGGCCGCACGGGCGATCTTCCGGATGAACGGAGAGGGAAGGTGTGGGGCAGTGACGATGTTCGACATCGCGCCCAAGTATCTGTCCCCCTATCCGGATGAGTGGCTGAGAGCTCATTATCTTTGAGGACAAAAGGAGGGCGGCCATATGGAAAGGGGCGCTCTCCTTTTTACCTGCCTTGATGGAAATCTGCGAAAGATATGACGCGTGCGGGCATATACCGCAGAAGCAATTGGGAAATCTGAATGCTTCCCGGTATAAGACCTGGTATGCTGCCGTGAGAAAGTGGAAAGAGAGGTGCTGCCGCGAAAGAAGAAAAAAGAAAAAAGACGGATGCTCGGGAGAGATGGGAGGAGATTGGCATCTCTGAAAGGGAGAGAATCTGAGCCATGAGAAGGATACATCTCTGGAAGTATGAAAACCCGAGCCATGAGAGATGTCTTCGCTTCCTATTCTTTTTCTGAAGTCTAAAAAGGAAGCTGAATGAACATTTACTACGTAGATTTTGAGAACGTGAGCAGCCAGGGGCTGCGGGGAGTTGATGCACTTACAGGCAATGACGCGCTCATTGTCCTTTACAGCAAGAAAGCTGACAACGTGAAGATCGACATTTTGACGGAGCTTCTGAGGTCACAGGCGAGGATCCGTTTTCTTCCGGTCCACGTTGGCACGCCGAACGCACTGGATTTCCAGCTGATCACCCTGCTGTTTCTGGGATACAGTGCTGAGAACCAGCACTTTATCATCAGTAAGGACAGCGGATATGACTGTGCGGTTACCACCGCCGTGGAGAACGGCGCGGTGAATGTGGCCCGCTACGAGAGCGTCGAAGAAGCTGTCCGGGGGCAGCTGCCGGGCGGAAAAGCCGGAAGAGGCTTTCAGAAAAGGAGAAAAGGGCAGGGAAATCAGAACGCTGGCTCCACAGGTTCGTCTGAAGAACCGTCTGCCATTCTCTTTGAGTCCGCTGCGGACAAAAAGCTCGACATGATCCTTCCTCACGGGAGAAGATGGAACCACGGGAAGGTGCGCTTTGAGACCCAGGAGAATCCAGATAAACAGGCAGCACAGATTCAGACAGAGGCATTGGAAGCTGTAAACGCGGCAAAGGAGCAGGAGACGCCGAAGGCAGAGACGCCGAAAATGGAGGCTCCGCAGATGAAGACCGCCCCGGCGGAGACAGCAAAGGCAGAAATGCCCAAGGCGGAAGCCCCGCAGGTGGAGGAAGCTCCATCGGAGACAGCAAAGGCAGAAATGCCCA
>CADBUA010000143.1 GCA_902797665.1 uncultured Lachnospiraceae bacterium
CCTGCGCCCGGCCGAATGCCTGGAAAGAAGCCTGCGACTGAGCCGCTCGCTTTCTTAAAAAAATGCCCTGACATCTCTGTCAGGGCCTGTCCTGCCACTTCAAAAGAGTCCCGCGATCACGCCATCGGAGGTGATGTCGATCTGCTCCGCCGCCGGAACCCTGGGAAGGCCCGGCATGGTCATGATGTTCCCAGTCAGCGCTACGATAAAGCCCGCGCCCTGGCAGATCCGAAGACTCCGAACGGTGATATCGAAATCCCTTGGCACCCCGCGCTTCTTCGGATCGTCCGAGAAGGAGAACTGGGTCTTGGCCACACAGATGGGAAGCTGGGAAAGCCCCCTCTCTTTGATCTCTCGCAGCTTCCTCTCGGCCTCAGCGGTCAGAATCAGCTTTCTTCCATGGTAGATCCTGTGAACTAAGGCGTTCAGCTTCTCCTCGATGGAGTCGGAGAGCTCATAGCAGAAGCGGAAATCCGCAGGCTCTTCACAGAGTCCAAGCACAGCTTCTGCCAGTTCCCTGCTCCCCTCTCCTCCTTTCGCCCAGGCCTCTGAAGGAATGGCCTTTACATGACACTTTTCCAGTTCTTCCTGAACCAAAGCGATTTCCCGCTCTGTGTCAGTGGGGAAGACATTGAGGGCAACCACACAGGGAAGGCCAAATACCTCCCGGATGTTTGCCACATGCTGAAGGAGATTCGGAAGCCCCCGCGTCAGAGCTTCCAGGTTCTCTGCCTGAAGCTCCCCGGCCGCCAGCCCGCCGTGCATTTTCAGTGCCCGGACAGTCGCAACAACGACAACTGCGTTGGGGCGGAGGCCTGCTGCCCGACACTTGATATCAAAGAACTTCTCTGCCCCGAGGTCTCCCCCAAAGCCCGCCTCCGTCACACAAAAGTCTGCCAGCTTAAGTGCCATCTTTGTCGCATTGATCGAGTTGCAGCCGTGGGCGATGTTTGCGAAGGGCCCGCCGTGCAGGATGGCCGGCGTGTGCTCGAGGGTCTGCACAAGGTTGGGGTTCATCGCGTCCCTGAGGAGAACTGCCATGGCCCCCTCCGCGTGGAGATCCCCCGCCGTGACTGCTTTCCTGTCCGCTCCTTTTCCGTAAGTATAGCCCACAATCAGTCGGGACAGGCGCTTTTTCAGATCCTCCATATCCCGTGCAAGGCAGAGGACTGCCATGATCTCCGAAGCCGCCGTGATGTCAAAGCCATCCTCCCGGGGGCAGCCGCCCTTGCCGGGACCACCCAGTCCGTCGATCACATTTCGAAGCTGCCGATCGTTCACATCCATGCAGCGCTTCCAGCAGATCCGGCGGGGATCCATATTCAGTTTGTTTCCCTGGTAGATGGAATTGTCCACCATGGCCGCGAGCAGGTTATTGGCGGCGGTGATGGCATGTATGTCCCCGTTGAAATGGAGGTTGATCTCCTCCATCGGCACAAGCTGGGAATAGCCGCCTCCGGTCGCTCCCCCTTTGACGCCAAAAAGCGGCCCCATGGAGGGTTCCCTGAGGGCCGCGCAGACCTTCTTCCCGATTCTGGCAAGGCCATCAGCAAGGCCTACGCTGATGGTCGTCTTGCCCTCTCCGGCAGCTGTCGGAGTGAGTGCCGTCACCAGAATCAGCTTCCCGTCCGGATCATCCGCCTTCTCCCGAAGGACACGGCTCATGATCTTTGCCCTGTATTTTCCGTACTGTTCCAGATCCTCCTCCCGGATCCCAAGCTTCTCCGCAATCTCAGTGATCGGGCGCATCTTCACGCTTTGTGCAATCTCAATGTCTGTCATAGTTCTCTCATATCTGTTCAATCACAGGACCGGCTTCTCCGGCCGGCCCTCTCAAGTGGTTATTGTTGAAATGTACGGTTATTGCATACTTCAGAGCCTGTCGAGTTCCTCCCGCCACGCGGTGACCACCGCATCGCTGGGCATTCTCAGATCTCCCCTGGGAGACAGGGCGATGGATCCCACCTTGGGCCCATCCGGTACACAGGAACGCTTGTACTGCTGCGCGAAGAAACGCCAGTAGAAGGTCTTCAGCCACTTCAGGATCACAGCCTCGTCAAACTTCCCGGCAAAAGCAATCTTCGCGATCCGGTAGACCTTCAGCGGGGCAAAGCCGAAGCGGAGCACGTAATAAAGGAAAAAATCGTGCAGTTCATAGGGCCCCACCAGATCCTCGGTTACCTGGGCGATCTTCCCGTCCTTGGGCGGCAAAAGCTCCGGGCTTACCGGAGTGTCCAGCACATCTAAGAGAGTCGCCTTCAGCGCCTCATCCTGGGAGATATCCGCCTCATAGTGAACCAGATGCCGCACCAGCGTCTTCGGAACGGAGCAGTTGACCCCGTACATGGACATGTGATCCCCGTTGTAAGTGGCCCAGCCCAGGGCCAGCTCAGACATGTCCCCTGTTCCGATCACAATTCCCCCGGTCTGGTTGGCCAGATCCATGAGAA
Organism: uncultured Lachnospiraceae bacterium; assembly: GCA_902797665.1. Taxonomy (GTDB): domain Bacteria; phylum Bacillota; class Clostridia; order Lachnospirales; family Lachnospiraceae; genus Porcincola. The sequence goes on from CADBUA010000143.1 coordinate 2,451, forward strand.
TCTGCGTCCTTTCCCTGGCCTGGGAGTTTTCATAGGTCACATCGGTGACGCTCATGTCATGTCCAATATCCCGGAAATGAAGCTTCACCGCCTCCCGGATATTGATCTCCCTGAGCGTGCAGCCCAGGGCTTTTGCCATGGTGATCGCATTCTGATAGGTCCGGTCTGTGGTGCCGAAAGCTGGCATGGTCACTGCCAGGATCCCGGTCCGCTGGAGATTCAGAAGATCAAAAGCCCGGGCCGTCACCAGAAGGGCCAGGGTGCTGTCGAGCCCACCGGAGATGCCCACCACAGCGCAGTTTCCATGGATGTGCTCCAAACGCTTCTTAAGGCCCAACGCCTGGATGTTCAGAATCTCTTCGCAGCGGCTCTCCCTGGCTGTCTTGTCCGCCGGGACAAAGGGACGCTGGGCAAAGGTCCGGGTCAGTGTGACATCTTCCATGTCAAGCGCAAAGCCCAGGGTCAGGTAGTCCTGATCCTGCCCGGAAGCGAAAGTCGTCTGACGGCGCCGTTCCGCGGTCAGTTTTCCGATGTCCAGTTCACCATAATCAGCCCCGATGCGAAAACGGCCCGAATCCTTGAGGATGGTCCCGTTCTCAGCGATCAGCCTTTGCCCGGAGAAGACCAGGTCCTGGGAGGACTCCCCTTCTCCGGCGCTGGCATAGAGATAGCCGGCCAGAAGCCTTGCCGACTGATTCTGAATCAGGCTCTTTCGGTAGCTGCTTTTGCCCGTGATCTCCACGGAGGCCGAGAGATTCACAATCACGTTGGCCCCGGCCAGTGCATGCTTTGTCGAAGGCGGCAAAGGAGCCCAGAGATCCTCACAGATCTCTGCCGCGACCCGCATATGGCTAAGATCCGTGTCCTCTCCCGGAATCTCCGGAGCAAAAAGCAGGTTCATGCCGAAGGGTACCTTCTGCCCGTCAAACTCGATGAAGCGTACTTTTTCCTCCCCGGGTGTGAACCATCTGCCCTCATAATACTCGTTGTAGTTGGGAATGAAGTGTTTGGGGACAAAAGCAAGAAGAGTCCCGTCGGAGTAAGCTGCTGCTGTGTTGTAAAGTTTTCCGGAAAACGCCAGGGGAAGCCCCACGAAAGTAAGGGCTTTGTGCCCCCGGCTCTCCTTGACCAGGGTTCGGAGCCCGGTTCGGGCTTTCTCCAGAAGCTTCGACTGCAGGAAGAGGTCCCCACAGGTGTAGGCAGTGAGCACCAGTTCCGGGAAAACGATAATCTTAGCTCCCTCCGACAGTGCCCTGCGGTATCCCTCAAGTACCGCCTGTGTGTTAAAGTCCGGATCCGCCACCCGTATCTTTGGGGTGACAACAGCCGTTTTGATATATCCATCCCTCATGAAAACAGCCTCCTCATCCTCTCCTTGGACCCTGCATATCTCCGCAGAAGACCCAGCTGAAAACCCTCAGACACGCGGGATGTTCATTCAGTAAGATTCCCCCGGCTCTCCTGATAGGTCAGAATCCGCTTCAGATCATCCAGTTCAAAGCGGTAACTCTTCCCGCAGAAACTGCAGCTCACATCGATGGGTTCTCCGTCCTCCAGCATCTCCCGGATGCTGTCAGCACCGACACTGATCAGGGCCTTCTCCACCCTGTCCTTGGAACATCCGCAGTAAAAGGACACCTCGTTCTTTTCCAGAATCTTCGGCGAGAAGGGGCCGATCAGACTGTCCAGAATCTCCTCCGGACTTTTCCCCTCCTCCAGCATCGTGGTGACCGGGGCCATATGCTTCAGCCGCTCTTCCAGCTCCGCGATGACCTCTTCCGGCGTATCTGGCATGAGCTGGATCAGAAAACCTCCCGACTGCTTGACGGACAGGTCCCGGTCCACGAGAACCCCAAGGCCTACAGAGCTCGGTACCTGCTCCGACTCCGCGAAGTACCAGGTCAGATCCTCCGCAATCTCCCCGGAAACCAGGTTGATGGTGCCAATGTAGGGTTCCTTCAGGCCGATGTCCCGGATCACGGTCAGCCGGCCCTGGCCGATGGCCCCGGCTACATCCAGCTTTCCCCTCGCGTTCAGAGGCAGATCCGCCAGGGGATTGACCACATAGCCCTTCGCGTGCCCATGTGAGTCTGCTGTGACCGTGATCCCCTCCGCGGGTCCGTTTCCCTTAATCTGAATCGTCAGAAGGGCCTTCTCCTCCTTCAGCATGCTCCCCATCATGACGGCTCCGGTCAGTGTCCGCCCCAGAGCCGCCGTGCAGACCGGGGAAGTATGATGCGCCAGGCGCGCGGTCTCCGCCATCTGCCTGGTTGTCGCGGCAAATGCCCGGATATGATCCTCTGCGGCAGCTGCCCTTACCATATAGTCCATCAAATCACCTCAGTTTTTCTCTTCGCGCCCTTCCCGGGAAGGCGCGCGCTCAGCTTTCAGCCTGCTTTTCATGAGAATCGTGAAAATACGATTGCTTTGTTCTGTATTCTTCATAGCCTCATGCCCCGAGAGATATCGCTCCAGTCCGTCCACATTTCCGCCATGTGAATCCAGGCGAAAGCGCAGGGCGAAGCCTGCCAGGCGCCCTTCTAAAGCCGGAAGCGTCACAAAATGACACGAGAGCGAATAGATTGGGCAGAGCTGCTTTTGCGCAGCACGGAAGAGGCCGGGTGAGTCTTTTCTGGAATGTCGTCAGATCCGGACGGATTATGGAACAATCCGAAAGAGCCTTCTGGGATGATACGCTCTCTTGCTGCAGGATTCTCAGAGGAGCCCAAGGAGCTGTGTGATCAGCCCTCCAAGCACGCCCCCCAGATAGAGAATCGCGATAATGACGGCGTTTTCCTTCCTTTTCCGGTTTGTGCGAACGAGGACCAGAATGCCCACCCCGGCTGAAACCAGAAGGCCTGCCATCATTGCCCCTCCGCTCAAGACCTTCTCCAGGTAAAGCTCAGTCAGAACCACCGAGGCTGCGCAGTTGGGGATCAGGCCGATCAGGGCCGCAAGCAGCTGGCCAATCACAGGCTGATTCAGGACCTGGTTCCGGAAGCTCTCCGGCTCCGCTGTCATAAGCAGCAGATTCAGCCCCAGCGATATCAGAAAAATCACGAGCAGAATGCTGAAAGTATGTTTCAAAGCCGATTTTAGTATACTTTCCTCGCAGTGACAATGCTCCTTCGTGCAGATCCCGTGAATCCCCACACCGATCTTCCGCTCATTCAGGCGCCGGAAGAGGAAGTCGACGGCAAATCCATAGACAGCCCCGTAGATGACCTTAATCAGCAGCACTTTTGCGATCAGGGAGATCGGCGCCCCGGAGGAGAGAAAAATGGGCAGCATCTCATCCGAGGTGGACAGAAACACAGCAATCAGGGTTCCCGCGGTGATCACGCGGCCAGCGAAGAGACTCGCGGCGGCGGCAGAAAAGCCGCACTGGGGGAAGGCCCCGAGGCCTCCTCCAATGATGGGGCCGAACTTGCCCGCCTTCCGGATCAAGGTCCTGGTCTGATCCGAGGTTCTGTGCTCGATCAATTCCATCAGGAGATAGGTGACAAACAAAAACGGGATCAGTTTCAGTGTATCCACGGTCCCATCCACGAACGCATCCCAAACCTGCATCAAATATCCCTCTCTCAAGCCTTACTCTAAGCTTTTCTCGTATGTCAGGCCATTCCCAGCAGCCCAGGCCTTATCGCTCAAAAACTATAATGTCTGTCCAGTCGCACGGATGAGGCTCCTGCGCCCCGGTTGAATGTGTGCCTGACTTCTTTTTCTGCTCTGTATATCCACGCTTGGTGCAAGCTGCGCAAAGCTGAATGGACTGTACAGGCTTTTCAATGCATAAATCAGGGGGCAGTCTCTTGGGGACTGCCCCCTGATACAATTCTATACCAGAGGCACTTTGGATTTGCCGCAGGCGAATCCAAAGTGCCTCTGCATATACCCAGGCCCGGACGATAGCTGGCAGATTCTCCTGGCCGCGATTATAAAACCACAGGATCCTGCCTGTCAGATCCCTGAATCTCTAAGCCACAGGTCCCACTGGATTTGAGAAGTGAAGCCTGTCAGCAGCTTTGATGGAATCTCCCCATCTCCCATGCATTCACAGCTTCCCATGCATGCAGGGATCCATCCCTCAGCTTAAAGGATAGCGATCGGTGATGCTCTTCACCAGTCTCCTGCACTCCTCCGCCTTGTCCGCGCCTTCCTTGATGGTCAGGGCAATGACCTCCGCGACAGTGTCAAAGTCGGACTCCACAAGGCCGCGGGTGGTCGCCGCCGGTGTGCCCAGGCGCAGGCCTGAGGTCACAAATGGAGACTCCGGATCATTCGGAATCGTGTTCTTGTTGGCAGTGATGCCGACCTCATCAAGCGCGCTCTCGATCTCCTTGCCGGTCTTTCCGTAGTTGGTCAGATCCACCAGCATCAGATGGTTGTCGGTCCCGCCCGAGACGATCTTGATGCCGCGGGACATCAGGCCGCCGCAAAGGGCCTGGGCGTTCTTGATGATCTGCTCACAATATTCCTTAAAGGACGGCTCGAGAGCTTCCTTAAAGCAGACAGCCTTGGCCGCCACCACATGCTCCAGCGGTCCCCCCTGGATACCCGGGAACACGGATTTATTCAGCTTGTGCTCTTTCGCGAACTCCGCGCTGGAGAGGATCATGCCGCCGCGCGGGCCGCGCAGCGTCTTATGCGTCGTCGTTGTCACGACGTCCGCGTATGGGAACGGACTCGGGTGAAGCCCGGTGGCGACCAGCCCGGCGATGTGGGCGATGTCGACCATCAGATAAGCCCCCACTTCTCTGGCGATCTTCCCGAAGCGCTCAAAGTCAATGGTCCTCGCGTAGGCGCTGGCGCCAGCGATGATCATCTTCGGCTTCTTCTCCTTCGCGAGGCGCTCCACCTCGTCATAATCGATGAGGCCTTCCGCATTGACCCCGTAGGGGACGATGTTGAAGTAGCTGCCGGAGAAGTTCGCGGGACTTCCATGAGTCAGATGGCCGCCGCAGGCGAGGTTCATGCCCATGATGGTATCGCCCGGCTGAAGCAGGGCGTACTGAACCGCCATGTTGGCCTGTGCCCCGGAATGGGGCTGAACATTCGCATAAGTGCAGTGAAAGAGCTCCATCGCGCGGTCGCGGGCCAGATCTTCTACCACGTCTACGCACTCACATCCGCCGTAGTAACGATGTCCCGGGTACCCTTCCGCATATTTGTTGGTGAACGGACTTCCCATCGCTGCCATCACAGCCTTGGACACCCAGTTTTCCGAAGCGATCAGCTCAATGTGGCTGTTCTGCCTCGCGATCTCCGCCTCAATCTGGGCCGCAACTTCCGGGTCCGTCTTCCTGACTTCGTCAAGTGCGTACATGGTCTTTTTCTCCTCCTCAAAAATCAAGGCTTTCTCCTCCCGGAAAAGCCCCGCTTCCCAATCTCCCTTCTTTCCTCCCTTTTCCCGCAGGAGCCATCCAGCATCCAGTTACAGGGGCGTATATCTCGCATATCTCTCCTCTGGCTCTTTCATGCCTTTCAGAGACGCTCACGCGTACGGATGAATAAGGAAGGTGGGAAAGCCATCCCGTATCGTCAGAAGAAAATACACTTTTGATAGCTCTTTAAGTATATTTCATGCCTGACATAGTGACTCTCTACAAACATGTCAAACGCAGCGAACACAATATACAACAGGTTTCCACGCAAAGTCAAACCCCGGAGAGAAAACAGGATTTTATACGGGATTTCCGTAGATTTCGGAGAAAAAAACAGCATTTCATCCAAAGCCGCTCTGCCCAGGCAGGACGGAAGGCCGATGTCCGCTGTGTGAAACTCCGGGCGCGGGCTCCTGTCGTCGCATTCAATGTGCGCCTGACATTTGCTTTTGAAATGTATAGCCTCGCATTGCGCAGCATGTGCGCAATGCGGACTGGACAGCTCCTCTTTTTTCATAGATTCACAGGCTCGCAGGATACCCCGCAAAGCCCTCTCAGAGTTCAGGTGAAGGAATGATGAAAGTTGAAAATTCAATTGACTTGTGTAAGATGTAGACTGTCAACTCAACGCATACCGTAGATCCGGTGCCTGCGTCCGGCCGTTCAGCCC
>CADBUA010000144.1 GCA_902797665.1 uncultured Lachnospiraceae bacterium
AAAGAATAAAGAAAAAGGAGAAAATCATGGGAAATATCGCTGGAATGATTGATCACACACTGTTGAAGGCTGACGCGACCAGGGAGAAGATCGCGAAGATCTGTGAGGAAGCGAAGCAGTATCATTTCGCATCTGTCTGCGTCAACTCCTGCCATGCTGCCTTTGTCGCCAAAGAGCTTGAGGGCAGCGGAGTCACCACCTGCTGCGTCGTCGGATTCCCGCTGGGTGCGATGTCGCATCGGGCGAAGGCATTTGAGGCCAGGTGCGCGGTGGAAGACGGCGCGGGCGAGATCGACATGGTGATCGACATCGGCGCGCTGAAGGATGGCCGGGATGAGGATGTCCTTCAGGATATCAAAGGTGTGGTCGAATCTTCGAAGCCGGCCATCGTCAAGGTGATCATCGAGACCTGCCTTCTGACGGAAGAGGAGAAGATCAGAGCCTGCAGGCTTTCGGAACAGGCTGGCGCAGCCTTTGTGAAGACCTCCACGGGCTTCTCCACAGGCGGAGCCAGCGCAGCGGATGTGGCTCTGATGAAAAAGAGCATCAGCCCTTCCATGAAGGTGAAGGCATCGGGCGGTATTCACACGGCGGAGGAGGCCAAAGCGCTCATCGAAGCCGGAGCGGACCGCATCGGAGCCAGCAGCGGAATCGCGCTTCTGGGCTGAGCGTTGATGAAAAAGAACTGTTACTGTCCGGTCCGCTTTGCGCACTTGCTGCGCAAAGCGAGGCCATACATTTCAAAAGCAAAGAACTGGATGTTCTTCCTGACATTGGCCTTTCTGATTCCGGCATCTCTCAGTGCCGGAGCGGAGGGCGCCTGGGTGGACTGGGACGATCTGACAGATGCCCAGCAGAAACAGGCTTATCAGGAGCTGGAGTCTGAGAATGAAGCGCTGAAGGAGGAAATTGCCCGCCTGAAGGCACAGCCTGGCGATTCTGGCATGGAAGCGGATCCTGAGGGGGAAGATCGTGAGACGGGCGGGGAGACGGAGAGCGCAGGCTCTTTTAGCGTCATTGGGGCGGACCAGTTCCTCTCCGACATCAGCGCCTCTTTTCAGAAGCGGCAGGAAGCGGCGCGGATAAAGTCAGAAGATGAGCTGTCAGCGATGGAGCTCTCTGAGATCTGGGACTTCCGGATCATGGTTGCCGAGGCAGAGCGGGATTTTTATGAAGAATACCACGGCGCGGTTCTCACGGATCTGAATCTCCAGTACCTCTGTTCAGAGTACTGCCAGGGCCTGGCCAAGCAGTTCCGGGCAGGGGATCTCTGGAAGCGCACATCTGACAGTACAGAATGCGATGCCCTCTACACGGCAGGCTACTATAACCGGGCCTACGCCCTGGTGGAACTGTCGACCTATTACAATCTGCAGCTGGAGGAGGAGATTGAGAACCTGAAGAGAGCGGTCGCTGAGATGGATGCCTCCCTGGGGGAGGAGACCAGAAACCTCTCGGTCCCTTCTGACCTGGTGCTTCAGGTCCAGACAGACCTGAATGATCTCGGCTTTCTCTTAGGTATTCCGGACGGGATTGCCGGCAGACAGACAGCCTCTTTAATCGAGCGCTTTCAGCTCATGTACGGCTATCTGCCGGCCGATGGAATCATCGATGAGGAGTTGATCTCCCAGATGGAGCGGGAGATTCAGAAGCGGGGCGGATGAAGATGTGAGATGGATTCTTTGGCTGCCCGTCTGAGAGATGGGATCAAGGCCTGGCAGATGGAGCCTTGCCTTCAGGCTGAAGGATCCGTCCCTATGCTCTCCGCTGCGTTTTCCATGGGAGATCCCTCTTTGGGAAGCGATGCATAGAGCGTCAGATCTGAGACGGCGTCACCGTCGTCAATCCAGGGGATCGTGCATGCCTCATCTGTATAGAGATGGAAACCCTCAGGGAGTGTGATGGATACTGCGTCCCCCCTGAGGGCTTTTTTGACAAAGACCTTCCGGTCGTCAGCGCCCGGGTTGAGGGTAACAGTCACCGTGCGGAGATTTGAGCTGTCCCAGGTTTTCTCCGGGAACAGGTGTTCTGTAAGGTCCAGCATCCCTTCCTCGAGGAAGGTGTCCTTTGGCTGGTCATAGAAGATCCGTGCGGCTCGGCGAAGTTCCGAGGTCCCGTCCTCCCTTTGCGTGGACAGCGTGATGGAGGAGAGAAGAAAAGTCTCCGGATCCACGCTGTAAAGATAGGCGTCATACTCCCCGACGGAGGCAAAGGCGTCCGGAACCTCATCCTGCCCCTTGTCGGAGTCCTGATCGGATTCCGGTACACGGGTGAGCAGATAGAGATGGTGCTCATCCTGCTCCGTCCGAAGGAGAATCTCTTCTCTCGTCCGGGAGGAGAGAAAAAGCGGTCCATTCTCAAAATCCACATAGGGCAGGTCCGTGCTGTTGAGAAAGAGGATATAGCCCAGGGTCTCCTCATACTGCTGAATGAGGTCGGAGCCTGTGACGAGATAGCGGAGCTCCTCATAGCCCAAAGTCCAGTCATCCTGGAAGCGGAGGTCCTTCTCACAGTAGGTCTCAGCGAAATCGACCCAGATGCCTTTTTCCCGGTCGTAGGAGGAATGAACAATCGTGGCGGAAGTGTGCGCCTCAAAGACAGATTTCGGACAATTGGCTTCGAGAAGGCGCTCTAGGAGGGCAGTCTTCTCCTCCTCTGTGAGAGTACTGTCTGTTCTTTCAGACTCTTCCGGAAACAAAGCCGGGTTTTCCGGGTGTGAGAACAGAACGGACGGATCTCCCGCATCTGCCGCGGGGATTTCTGCTGCCCCATTCAGGCAGAGTGAGAGCGTTAAGGTCAGAAAGAGACCGGGGAAGAGATGCTTCATCGATTTCCCTCCTGGTGGGATATATAGTAGAGTTTCTGTAACTGTCAAGTATTCTTTGGCCGCTTGCCGCCAGGCGAGGTCATACAGTTCAGAAGCAAAGGACGGGCGGATCTTTCATGCCTCTTAAGGCAGCTGGGCCATAGGCCTGCCTGGCGGTTTCCGGGGGCGGCGGGGATCAGAAGATGCAAAGATGCCTGGCCGGGTGCTCTCCAGTGCTGTCTTCTGCCAGATATCCGCAGGGGCCTGGGCTTTCCGCTATCGCGCTTTATGACAAGCGATATCTGCAGCTGTCCCTGAGGCTTTGAGCAGCCTGCGCTGCGCATTCTGGCTTAAGGCAGCTGCGAGCGGACAGGCAGCTCTATCTTACCATGTTTTCTGACTGCGGACATGGTATAATAAATATTCAGCCGAAATGGCACACGTGTGCCCGGAGGCATCAGAAACTGCTGGGAATGCCAGCGAAATTTCTGCTAAAAGCGATATGCCCAGCATATTTATAAAACAATAAAGTGGATGAATAAAAATTTTATGTGTAAACATTACATAATTAATCCATAACAATTTTAAAACATATATTTTGATAAACTATAAAGTATTTACTCGCGATGCTTTGAATAACGCCTGCGCGTAAAATACATATAAAATCGGCCTGCAATAAATCCATAACATAAACAAAAATACTTTCAGCATTTAAGCTATGTGAATGAATATTTGCGACAGCTGCATCGCAATATCAGACGCTTGCGGCTTAAAGGAATACCATGATTCCGCAGGGAGGCAGTTATGAAGCTGATCAGAACAGTAGATGCGGTGGGGACGGTGCTCTGTCACGATGTGACGCGGATTCTGCCCGGCTCCTTCAAGGGGCCGGCCTTTCGGAAGGGGCATATCATCGAGGAGAAGGATATCCCGGTCCTCCTCAGCATGGGGAAGGAAAAGCTCTATGTCTGGGAGAAGCAGGAGGGGATGCTCCATGAGGATGAGGCCGCGGCAGTCCTGCGGGATCTGGCCATGGGGAGATTCATGCGCTCGAGCGAGCCCAAAGAGGGGAAGATCGAGCTTTTCGCGGAATGCGACGGCCTTCTGAAGATCAACTCCAAGGCCCTTCTGGAGATCAACAGCACGCCGCAGATGATGATTGCCACCCGGCATGGGAACACCCCTGTCAGGCAGGGGGACAAGCTGGCGGGCACCCGTATCATCCCCCTGGTGATTGAAGAGGAGAAGATGACGGAGCTGAGCAGAAGAACCCTGGAAGTCACAGGCGGCAGGCCTGTGATGGAGCTTCTGCCCTACGTCCATAAAAAAGCGGCCATCGTGGCCACCGGATCTGAGATCTACCGGGGCAGGATCAAGGACCGCTTTACCCCCATCCTCCGGGACAGGCTCTCCGCCTTTGACATTCAGATCGTTGGGGAGAAGATCACGGACGATCAGCCGGAGCGGATCACTGGCGCGATCTTTGAGATGCTGGATCTGGGCGCGGAGCTTGTCCTTGTGACCGGTGGGATGAGCGTGGACCCTGATGACCGGACCCCCCTGGCGATCCGGAATACCGGAGCGGAGCTTGTGAGCTATGGAGCTCCGGTCCTGCCGGGAGCCATGTTCCTCCTCTCATACCTGCCCGGGGAGGCAGGGGAAAAACCCCGCGTGATCGCTGGCCTGCCTGGCTGTGTGATGTACGCGAAGAGGACCATCTTTGATCTGGTCCTTCCACGGATTCTCGCGGATGATCCGATCAGCCGGATGGAGCTCTGCGCCCTCGGGGAAGGAGGGCTCTGCCTTGGCTGTGAAAACTGCACTTACCCGAACTGCGGGTTTGGAAAGTGAGCGTGGGATGGAGTTCAGCCATTTTGACGAAGGCGGAAACGCGATCATGGTCGATGTGTCCGGCAAGGCGGACACCCTTCGGACCGCGACCGCTTCCGGGGAGATTTCCCTCTCCCGGGAATGTTTTGAGATTGTGAGGTCCGGCGGCATGCAGAAGGGGGATGTCCTCGGGGCAGCCAGGATTGCTGGAATCATGGGGGCAAAGCGGACCTTTGAACTGATTCCCCTCTGCCACATCCTGAATCTGACCGCGGTCCGGGTGGATTTTGAATTCCTGGAAAAGCCGGGGGAGGAGCGGGCCGGGATTGCTGCCGTCTGTACCGTCTCCTGCCGGGGGAAGACCGGCGTGGAGATGGAGGCCCTGACAGGGGTATCGGTATCTCTTCTCACCATCTATGACATGTGCAAGGCAGTGGACAGGCGCATGGAGATCGGGAAGATCTGCCTCCTTTCGAAGCACGGAGGAAAAAGCGGGGATTTTGTACGGGAATGAGGGTGCGTTATGAACAGTTTGCTGATCAGAAATATCAAAGCGATCGTGACATGCGACGAAAAGGGGACGATCTATGAAGATGCGGACCTCTATGTGGAGAATGGGCTGATTCTCTCTGCCGGGACAGAAATCCCGGAACAGCACCTTGCCGGGAAAGACATCGAGATTCTCGACGGGACTGGAATGTTTCTCTATCCGGGCCTTGTCAATGCCCACCATCACCTCTATCAGGTCTTTTCCAGAAACCTGCCAAAGGTCCAGAATCTGGAGCTCTTTGACTGGCTGAAAGCCCTGTATGAGGTCTGGAAGAATCTGAACGAGGATACGGTCCGCCTCTCTTCCCTGGTGGGGATGGGGGAGCTCCTCAAGAACGGCTGTACGACGGTCTTTGACCATCATTATGTCTTCCCCGAGGGCGCGGGGGATCTTCTGGCCTCTCAGATGGAGGCAGCCAGGCAGCTGGGCGTTCGGATGCATTTCTCCAGAGGCTCCATGGACCTCTCTGTGAAGGACGGAGGGCTTCCGCCTGACAGTGTCGTCCAGTCTGTCGACGAAATCATGAAGGACTCCGAGCGTCTGATTGATCGCTATCAGGACGCGTCGTTTCAGTCCATGTCCCGGATTGCCCTGGCTCCCTGCTCCCCCTTCTCGGTCTCGGCGGATCTCCTCAGGGAGAGCGCCCGCCTGGCCCGCGACAGAGGGGTGCGCCTGCACACGCATCTCTGCGAGACCCGGGATGAAGAACACTATACCCTGGAGCATTATGGGATGCGGCCGCTGGCCTATATGGAGAGCCTGGGCTGGCTTGGAAACGATGTCTGGTATGCGCATGGCATTCATTTCAACGAGGAGGAGATACAGCTCCTGGCTCAGACCGGGACCGGGGTCTGTCACTGCCCGGTCTCAAACATGAAACTCTCCTCCGGGATCGCCAGGATCCCCCAGATGCTCTCCCTGGACGTTCCGCTGGGACTCGGGGTCGACGGGAGCGCGTCCAATGACGGCTCCAACCTTCTGGAAGAGATGCGGGTTGCATATCTTCTCCATCGGCTGAATTCATCAGGAGAGGCCCCCTCCGGCGCGGAGATTCTGCGGATGGCCACCATGGGATCCGCCAGACTTCTCGGCAGGGAGAAGGAGATCGGAAGTATCGAGCCTTTAAAGTGCGCGGATTTCTTCCTGGTCGATTCAAGACGCCTGGAACTGACAGGTGCCGTGTACGATCCGGCGTCCGTCCTTTCTACTGTTGGTCTTAAGGGGCCGGTGGACATAGCCGTGGTGAATGGAAGCATCCGCGTGAGAGACGGAAAGCTGACAGGTGTCGACGAGGAGAAACTGGTCGCTGACAGCCAGAAGGAACTTACACGTTATCTGGGAAATCTGTGACATGTCCAGGCAGTTCGGGATAGTGAAATATACAGAGAATTCTGCATCTTTGAACGGTCCCGCCTTACTGAACTGAAGTTGAGGTGCCTAAATGGCTAATTCGAAGCAAGGATTTGTATATTATGGGAGTGCAAAGAGGACAGAGATCGCCGACTGGAGACACATGTTCAAGGAAGATGTGCTGAAAGAGGCGGAGTTCCTGGTCCCCACCGTCAAGGAGGCAAAGGCAGCAAATTATTATCTGTGGACGCCGCCGGCCTATTGCTTTAAGGTCGGTACCGGCCGGAATACGGCGCAGGTTATGGTGATCAGCATCCCCAGAATCTTTCAGCAGAACTTCAGTCCCGCCAACTTCAGCTGCAGCTGCAGAAGGACAAACTGGAAGGATGTCTGTGTGCATGTGGCGGCTGTCTGCCTCCATCTGGAGAAGACGCATGGCCCCTTCTACACGGAGGAAAGCGATTACACCTACGCCCAGAGGCAGAACGAGGAGAAGCGACAGCACCAGTTCGAGGCACTGGAGAAGGAGTGGGTGGAGAAGAAGGATAAGCTCCTGAGTGTGAAATCTTTCTTTTCCAGACGGAAGAGTCCGGAAGAGAAGGCCTTCGTCTTTTTCGATGTGGCTGAGGCCATCAGGGGCCTCTACACCAACGAATATTATAAAGCCCACGCGCAGAACCTGAGGGGGTCTGCCCAGATCAACATGGACAGCTATCGGGATGGAACGAGGGACATCGACGCGACCGCCAGTTACTACGATGGCCTGACCTACAAGAACCACACGGCGAAAATGATTCTGAAAGCGAATCATTTTGAGGACATCAGCTGCAGCTGCCATCGACTGCCTCAGGCCCTGCAGCAGAAGATGGTCAATGCCTTTGATCCTGAGGAGGGGAAGCTCAGAAGCGCTTTTGAGTACGGACATGTGCTTCTCTGTGAGCATGAGCTGGATCTGATCCGCCAGGTCTGGGACTATGTCGATGCTTCTGTTCCAGGTGACGCCACTGACACGACGGCGGAGAGTTTTTTCCAGGACCTGGAGAAGACGGAGAAGAGTCTCGCCCTGTCGGAGGACACGGAACAGAAAAAGCTGGCAGGAAAGCCCAGAGACATTCAGATCGTTCCACGAATTGTCGTCGATCTGGGGGAAGCGAAGCTGTCCTTCAAGATCGGGCGGAAGGGCGGACGGCTTTATGTCATCAAAAACCTGGGGGAGATGGTCTACGCTGCTGATCACGACAGAACCCTGCCGGTTTCCAAAAATGAATCCATCGATTTTTCTGCCTCGGATTTCACCGAAGAGTCCCAGAAATGGAAGGATTTCATCGCGCGGCGGCTCCAGGAGATCCAGGACATCAATGACAAGATTCAGGAGCGGTCCTACCGCTACAACGCGCCCTCCCTGAAAGTCAACTCGCAGCAGGATCTGACAGGACCCCTTCTGGATTATTTTTACGACGCGGCAGAGGGTACCGAGTGCGAATTCCAGGATAAGTTCAACGATGTGAAGAATGCCATGATCCATGTCGGGCACAAGGACATCTCCTTCACCCTGAAGCTCGAAAAGATCGAGGACTCCCGCGGGAAGTTTGCCGGGATCACGGTCTCCGGCATGATCCCGGTGCTGATCTCCGGGAGCTCTTCCAGGTACCTTCTGAATGAGAAGCTCCTCTCCCGGGTCAACAGCCGGGAGCAGACCCTGCTTCAGCCCTTCCTGAAAGCATCAGACGCCGCTGGCTTCTTCATCTTTCGGGTGGGACTGAACCGCTTCCAGGAGTTCTATTACCGGGTTCTGCCCCGGCTGATGGAGAGCCCTTCCGTCAATGTGGTGGACCACTGCGGGGATGAGGCAAGGTCTTACCTGCCGCCGGAGCCTGCCTTCACCTTCTATGTCGACTACATTCCGGAGAAGGGGCAGATCTCCTGCCGCTGTATGGTCGCTTATGAGGAGAAGCAGTTCACGGTGGAGAGTAACCCGGCCAAGGGTTCTGACTACCACGATGTGGATCAGGAAGGCCGGGTTCGGACTCTTCTGACGAAGCTTTTCCACAAATGCACATCGGATGGGATCTGGCATCTGGACAAGGTCGATGACGACATTCTCTACGACTTCCTGCAGTCCGGGATGCGGGAGCTGAATGCCATGGGGGAGGTCCGGGGAACAGAGTTCTTCCGCCGCCAGAAGGTGGTCCGAATCCCGGCTGTGCAGGTCGGGGTCAGTGTCGAGTCCGGCCTCATGGATATCACAGTGACCTCCCGTGATGCTGATCCGGAGGAGCTTCTGTCCATCCTGGAGAGCTACCACCAGAAGAAGCGTTTCTACAAGCTGAAGGATGGGTCCTTTGTGGACCTGGCTGAGGATGAGCAGGTCGAGGATCTGGAAGCCTTCTTCAGGAGCATGGATCTGGTACCCATCGACGCGATCCGGCAGAAGATTCACATCCCGGTCTACCGGGCCCTCTACCTGGACCGGATGCTGGAGGAGCATGAACAGATCGTCTCCACCCGGGACCGCACGTATCGGGCATTGATCCGGAACTTCCGGACCATTCAGAACTCGGAGTACGAGGCGCCCTCCTCTCTGGAGGGGACCATGCGGCCTTATCAGGTGTACGGCTTCAAATGGATCCGGACACTGGAGGATGCCGGCTTCGGCGGGATTCTGGCCGATGAGATGGGTCTGGGAAAGACCCTGCAGATGATTTCTGCGATCCTGTCGGACAAGGAGCGGGGCGTCAGGCTTCCATCCCTGGTGGTGTGCCCGGCTTCGGTAGTCTTCAACTGGGCTGAGGAATTCGCACG
>CADBUA010000145.1 GCA_902797665.1 uncultured Lachnospiraceae bacterium
ACTTTCCAAATACTGTTTTTTATAATACTTTGAAGTGATATGAAGCGATTTGAAGCGATACTTTCTTGCACGCAAAAACCGTGCGCCTCCCTTTGACTGCTCCCCACGAACGGTACCTTCACAGTTAACTCAATCCAGGCAACCTCACGGCACACAGAAGAGTCTGCTTAGTGCTGCTCTGTTCCCAGCCTGACACGGTTCACAGAGTTCTGTTGCGTAAGACCCGGACGTCAACGCCACTTATGAAGGTCGGCTCCGCAGAAACACAGCCTCGGTTCGGCATCACCCCTGCTGTAGCGGATTGCAGGTACAGGGCACCGCTATCTCCCCGGCTGCACGGTATGGCTAATATACCGATTTCAGGAGGATTTGTCAAACCAACTCTGCGCATGCATTTCTGCCTGGAAGACCCAGCGGAAGGTCAGGCGCAGCAAAGAAGCCGGAGGGCATCGCTCCGGCTTCTTTCTTCATTCGCAGCTGTCCAGTCGCAGGCTCCTGCAGGCATTCGGCCGGGCTGAGGCTCCTGCCGCCTAATGCAATGTGCGCCGGGCCTTTTCTTTTAAACTGTATGTCCTTTCCCGGCGGCAAGCAGCCAAAGCGACTGGTCAGTTCCCCCCGCTTTTACCTTCCTGTGACATTTGCCCTCTGAACCTGTGACCATTTGCCGTAGGTGAGCTGCCGCCCATCCCGGATAAAGCTTCTGACTCGCACATACCAGGATCCCCGGGAAGGGACCACGACTGTACGCCTCAGGGAGGCGCTTCCGACCTTGTATGTGCTCGCGTTCCGGAAGAGCGGAGAGGAAGCATACTGAATCTGATATCCATCCACACCGGATTTCGCTGCCCACTTCACCCATAGCCCGTGAGACAGGCTCCTCACAGTGACCGACTGAACTGCCGAAAGCCCCTTCGGATCCATCTTTGTGCTCACAGTCAGATGGTAGAGTCCACAGGGCACCTCCTCCGGGGAATCACTGTCCACGGCAATCTCAACGCGAACGTAGTAAAGGCCAGCTGGCAGTGTCTGCCGGAAGGAGGCTTTCTTCGGGTGTCTGGCAGAGCCGCCCTCCACGTCGGTCCGACGGATCACCTTTTTCTGGGCATCCAGGATGGTGAAATAGCTATGGGAAATCTCCGTCTGATAAAGGAAGGTCAGCGTCTTTTCTTTTGTCTGCTCTACTTTGTAATAGTCCTCGCTGTTGGTCACGGTGAGCATTCCCGTCTCTGCCTTTTCCGGCCTGACTGCCTTCGCCAGCTGAAAGCTCCCATTCCCGAGCGCCGTAATACCCTGGGCAGGCGTGAAGGAGACCGTCAGCGCATAGCTTCCGAAGTTCTTTCCATAGGGCGCCGTTTCGAGATAATAGGCTCCCTCACTCACCACATACTCCTTCTCAAAGGATTTGACGGACCCGTAGACATTTCTCCTGACCATCTCAAGCACATCATCCCTGTCCTCCGGATTTCTCTCCATGTACAGGCTGATGTACGAGTCCTTGATGGTGCGGGACTGATAGCGGAAGCTCAAGGTTCCCTCAGTGGGAAGGTTGAAGAAATAGCGATTGCTCTCACCTGCCCCAGCTTTTCCGGGTCTTTTGATCTCGCCCTCAATCTTTTTTCCGTCCGGGTCGATCCTGAAGTCCTTTGCCTCAGATCTCTGCGGGAAGAAAAGGGTCAGGGAGAGAAAAAGCCCTCCCAGGAAAAGAAAGCGGACCCATCCCATCTTCTGCGTGATCATTTTCATTCTTCCTCCTCCTTTCCCGCTCATCCTGTGACCGTCAGATCATAAATGCACCCGCTGGGCGAGCTCGAGTTGACCTTGATATAGTACTCTCCCGGATCCAGAATCCGCATGTATTTCAGGATACCCGGCTTTTGCATGGTCCCGTTCCGAACCTCAGATCTGGAAATCCGGATAAAGTGGTCGGTCCAGAGGGACAGGGAAGTCCCCTTTCCCACAGACTTGACCGTGAAGGTGACTTTTCTCTGGCTGGGAACCCGGATCAGGAAAAAACTGCAGTAGGCGTTTGTCGTGAGGAAGCTCCCGACCGTCTCATGGAGTTCCAGGGGGAGCGCTTTCTCCGGGCTTCCACAGTCCAGCGCCTCATACTCCCCGTAAGCCTGAAACGAAGCCCAGAGTGCGTATGTGCCCCTGCTGTAATCCCCCTTGATGGACACATAGTAATCCCCGGCTGCCAGGGCGAGGTTCTCATGCACGGTCTTCGGATTGTATTTCTGTGATTTGCCAACCTTCCCTGAAAAGACAGCCTTCGTGATGCCTTCCTGCCAGACCTGAAAACGCAGGTCCCGAATCGACCAGCTTTGGACATAGAGAGATAAAAATCCGTTCTGCTTCAGCGAGAAATAATACCTGTCCTGATCTTTGTTTTTCTTGATCTCCCCAGATGTCCAGCTCCCATTAAGCTCCAGCTGATACTCTCCGCCCTCCGCCAGTGTCCTTTCAGGCTTTATTGCGCCGAGAAGGATCAGCATCACGGAAAATACCAGAAAACGGAAAAGCCCCGTTCCTTTCTTCCTCATTCCCGTCACACCCCTTTCACTTTTAAAATGAAATCAGAATCCATAAAACGATCGCGATCGTATAAAGTGGGTCTCTCAAAAAATAGTAGCTGCCCAGCCGCAAACGCCTGGGAGCTGCGGAGCCGTCCGCAGGCGTTTGCGGCCGCATTCAATCTGAGCCTGGCCTTTTCTTTCACTTTGTTTTACCACGCTTTGCGCAGCAAGCGCAAGAGCCGACTTATACCCGCGAGAGAGAGAATCTGCGACGAAATTGGCGCGAGCGGGCATATAGCGGTGAAACACTTGGCAAATTCAAATGGTTCCCGGTATAACAACGTCTGAATTTTGCAGATAGAGAGAAAAGAGCGGCTCTGGCCGCTCTTTTCTCTTCCAAAAGTACCTGTCCAGGTACGAGGCCGGGCGCAGGCTCCCGTCGTCGCATGCAATCTGCGCCCGGCCTTTGCTTTTGAAATGTATAGCCTCGCTTTGCGCAGCAAGTGCACAAAGCGGACTGGACAGTTGCTTCCAAAATACAGTATCGTTTCTGTCACACACGAAATCCTTCTGTCCCCAGGGCGCAT
>CADBUA010000146.1 GCA_902797665.1 uncultured Lachnospiraceae bacterium
ATTTTGAAGTATAGTTATACCCGCGCGGGAGAATCTGTGGATAATAGGCGCGAGCGGGGAGGAAAACAGAAAATATGCTGCAGTTTTTCACGGGATCACAGTTTACAACATCGATGGAGCTCGGCCTCTTATATGGCCTGGTGGCCCTGGCCCTCTTCATCTCCTTTTCACTGCTGAACATCGCGGACCTGTCGACCGATGGATGCTTCACCCTCGGATGCGCGGTCGGGGCTTCTGTCACGGTGGCGGGGCACCCCTTTCTGGCTCTGCCGGCTTCCATGTGCGCCGGAGCCGTCTCGGGTTTTGTGACCGCTTTCCTGCAGACAAGGATGGGCGTGCAGTCGATTCTGGCCGGGATTATTGTCAACACCGGTCTTTACACCATCAATTTCCTGGCGATGGGTTCCTCCTCCAATCTGAACGTCTTTGGCTGCGATACCATCTTTTCCCTGGCGAAAGCGCGGAGTGAGAACCCCCTTTATCGAAAGCTTTATCTGCTGGTCATCCTGCTTGTGCTGGTTCTCCTGATCTGCCTCTTTCTCCACTGGTTCCTCAGAACCTCGCTGGGGCTGTCCATCCGGGCTACCGGGGACAATATCGCCATGGTGAAGGCATCCTCCATCAACCCGGCATTCACGATCACGGTGGGCCTCTGCATCTCGTCCTCCCTGACGGCTTTGTCCGGGTCCCTCCTGGCCCAGTACCAGAAGTCCTGCGACATCAACTTTGGAACCGGGCAGGTCACCATCGCCCTGGCCTCTCTGATGATCGGACTGACCCTGGTCCGGCGGGGCTCGATGCTGACCAGAACCTTCGGCGTGATCCTGGGCTCCTGCCTCTACCGCCTGATCGTCGCCATCGCGATGAAGTTCAACATGCCGGCAGAGTTTTTGAAACTTGCCTCTGCCGTGATTGTCACTGTAGCCATCTCCGGGCCTTATGTCAGGGAAGCTTTGCGTTTCTACGGGCAGCGGGCTGTCCGGGACCGTGTTGAGGAGTGAGGTGGAAAGATGCAGATCATGCTTGAGCTTCAGAATATCAGCAAAACCTTCAATCCGGGGACGGTTAACGAGAAGACGGCTCTCTGCCATGTCAATTTAAAGCTTCAGAAGGGGGATTTCGCGACAATCGTTGGGAGCAACGGAGCTGGAAAATCCACCCTCTTCAACGCCATCACAGGCGCTTTCTACACGGACAGCGGGAGAGTTCTCCTGGACCGGGAGGATATCACCTTCAAGAAGGAGCACCTTCGATCCCGCGATATCGGGCACCTGTTTCAGGATCCCCTGATGGGGACCGCCCCCCACATGACCATCGAGGAAAACATGTCCCTGGCTTACCTCCGGGCATCCTACCGCAGAAAGAGCCTCTTTTCCTCGATCAGCCGGAAGGAGAAGGCCTTTTTCCGGGAGCAGCTCGCCCGTCTTGGGATGGGGCTGGAAGACCGGATGAAGAACCCTGTAGGGCTTTTGTCCGGCGGGCAGCGGCAGGCTCTGACGCTGGTGATGGCGACCATGGTGGCGCCCAAGATCCTGCTCCTCGATGAGCACACAGCGGCTCTGGATCCGGCGACCGCTGAAAAGGTCCTGGAGCTCACTCAAAAGGTGGTGAAGGATGGCAGGCTCACCTGTCTGATGGTAACCCACAACATGCATCAGGCCTTGGAAGTTGGAAATCGGACTTTGATGATGGACAATGGCAGCATCATTCTGGACCTCTCCGGGGAGGAGCGGAGAAACATGACCGTGGAGGATCTTCTTTTGCAGTTCAAAATCCAGGCTGGCAAAGAGCTTGACAATGACAGAATTCTCCTCTCCGACGGGGTGGAGCAGTAAAGCTGGACTGCCGTCACAGGAGGGGTCTCCTCAGGCACGTCTTTTGCTTTTCATTTTCTCGCTCAGCGCAAAGTGCTGAATGCCTGACTGAAGTGATCAATAAGAGAAGGGGGCTCCCCGGCGCAGCCGGGGAACCCCCTTTGTGTTTTGTCCATTTGAAGCGGCTATCTTCTGAGCTTTTCCAGGTCCCGGAAAAAATCCGGGTAGGAGATCCGGACGGCATCCCCATCCTCAATGATGACCTCTCCCTCCGCATTCTGAGCGGCAACCGCCAGGCTCATGGCGATGCGGTGATCCTGATGGGAACTCACCCTGGCCCCATGGAGCGCTTTTCCGCCATGGATGAGGAAACCATCTTCCGTCCCCTGGATATCCGCTCCCATGGCGGAGAGGACTTTTTCGGTGACAGCGATGCGGTCGGACTCCTTGACCCTCAGCTCCTGCGCGTCCCGGATTATCGTTTCTCCTTCGGCATAGGCAGCCAGAACGGCGATGACTGGAAGCTCGTCGATGAGGGCCGGGATCAGCTCTCCTTCGATGGTCGTTCCGTGGAGGGAACTGGAGCGGACCAGAAGATCTGCGGAACACTCACCTCCCTGGGAGGTCTGATTCAGGATGCTGATGTCTCCGCCCATGGCGGAGACTGCCTTGAGGATTCCAGCTCTGGTGGGGTTGATGCCGACCTGCCGAATCAGGATTTCCGAGCCTGGGGTGATCAGGGCCGCAGCAATGAAGTAGGCAGCGGAGGAGATATCCCCAGGCACCAGGACCTTCTGCCCCCTGAGGCGGGGACCCGGCTTGATAGACGCTTCAAAGGATCCGGGTTTTTCTCCACGCCTGGAGGAGACTTCCGCTCCGAATCCTGAGAGCATGAGTTCCGAGTGGTTCCGGGAGAGGGCAGGTTCAGAGACTGTGGTCTCTCCTTCGGCGTAAAGGCCCGCCAGAAGCACGCAGGATTTGACCTGAGCGCTGGCGACCGGGCTCTCGTAGTGAATGCCGTGGAGATTTCCCCCCTCGATCCGGAGCGGGACAGAGCCCTGATTCAGAGATTGGACAGACGCGCCCATCGCTGTCAGAGGCTGGATGATCCGCTTCATGGGACGGCTTCTCAGAGAATCATCTCCGTCTAGGATGGAGGAGAAGGACTGGCCTGCCAGAATACCGGCGAGAAGACGGGTGGTGGTCCCGCTGTTTCCTGAGTCGAGGACCTCCTCTGGAGCCTTCAGCCCGTGAAGTCCTTTTCCGTGGACGGTCACGGTATCGTGCTCCCGGTCCACAGAGATGGGGATTCCCATCTTCTCAAAGCAGGAGATGGTTGAGAGGCAGTCCGCGCTCATGAGGAACTGGGACGCCTCCGTATTTCCCTCCGAGATGGCCCCGAAAAGGACTGCCCGGTGGGAGATGGACTTATCACCCGGAACCTGAATCTCCCCACGAAGGGGGCCGGATGCTTTTACGATCTGATCCATGAAATTCCTCTCCATTTGGATGAATGTGTCTCATCGGTAAAGATAAGCTACCTGTCCAGTCCGCTTTGGCCGTTTGTCGCCAGGCGAGGTCACGCAGCCTGATAGCAAAGGCCGGGCGCACTTTCAATGCGGGCACAGGAGCCTCGGCCCGGCCGAATGCCTGGACAGGTACAGGATAAGGGGATCGATCAATCGTTCTCCCAGACCATGTAGCGGTGCTGGCGCAGGAGGCCGGCGGCCTCCTGCATCGCGTCTTCCTTGTAAAACTCGATGGAGAGAACCCCCTGCTCATAGGAGCGATTGTGGACAATGCCGATATTCTTGATGGAGATCTTGTGTACAGCCAGGATGGTGGCAATAGTCGCGATGGCTCCACTTTCGTCGATGATGTCACAGTAGATCCGGTAGACCTTCTTGACAGGCCCGCTGGAAGCGAAAGAGAAGGAATCCCGGTAGTTTCTGGATTTCTCAAACATCCCGTTGATGTAGGAGCCATCCCCGCCGCACATATGATCTCTGGCCGTCTTCAGCTTTTCCATAAAGACATCCATGACCCTGGAGATGTTCCCACAGTTGTCCACGCAGATCTGCTCCCACATCTCCGGGGAGGAGGAGGCGATCCTGGTAATGTCCCGGAAGCCGCCAGCCGCGATCATCTTCATATGCTCTTCCTTTCCGTCCAGGTCGTGGACCGTGTTGACCAGAGAGGAGGCGATTACATGCGGAAGATGGGAGATCGCCGCTGTGATGAAGTCGTGTTCATGATAGTCCAGAATCAGAGGAATGGCCTTCAGGGAGAGGGTCAGATCGTAGAGGCGCGAGACAGACTCCTCCGGAACGTCCACAGAGGGCGTGAGAATGTAGTAGGCATTCTCAAAGAGATGATCCGTGCCGCTCTGAAAGCCGGACTTCTCAGAGCCGGTCATGGGATGTCCGCCGATAAAGTTCCCTGTCAGGCCAAGCGTTTCCACCGCCTCATGGATTCCTGTCTTCACGGAACCGACATCGGTGAGGATTGTATGATCCTGGAGGACCTTTTTCAGCTCCTTCAGCATGGCGATGTTGCTGGAGACCGGCGCGCAGAGAAAGATAAAATCACAGTGGGAGAGCCGGGGATCTGACGGAGCGTCCAGGATCTCGTCGATCACTTTGTCCGCCAGAGCCTGCTCCGCGGTGGCTCTGGTTCTGGTGTAGGCCAGAATTCTGGACCTGGGTTCATTCTTTTTCAGATTCCGAGCCAGGGAGCCGCCAATCAGCCCCAGTCCGATCAGTCCGTATGTCATGGAAGATACCTCGCGTTTGGCTCAATTTCACAGCTAGTAGCTTTTCTGTAACTGTCCAGTCCGCTTTGCGCACTTTGCGCTGAGCGAGGTCATACAGTTCAAAAACAAAGGCCGGGCGCAGATTGAATGCGGGCGCAGGAGCCTGCGCCCGGCCCTGTATCTGGACAGCTACGCTTTTCAGAATCAGAATCCCGTTGGCACTTCTGCCGGAAAGATCCGATAAAGGAACACACTCCCAAACAGCTTCCGGGAAGTCCTTTTTCCGCATTCCGTCCGCATTTCGTTCGCATTCTTTCAGCCCGTTAGAGATGCCACATTTGCTCTTTGCCTTGGCAAAATCCAGAAAAGTATGCCACAGCACCTTTGAAACTGCAAGACAGTTGGAATTCCGGATCGATTTCTAAAGAGAGAGGAGGGATGCTGGCTGAAATCGATGGGGCATCCAGGAGACTTTCCCCCGGGAGGGTCATAGTGCGATATGATATGGTGTAATGTAATGAAATGTAATGTTATATGATCTGTAAACAGTTTATGCCCGCAGCCAGGAGAGTTTTCCGCCTATCATCCGGGGCCGCGGTATACCAGAGTCACGAACGATTCACCTGCGGCAAATCCTAAGTGACTCTGGTATATCGGATCGTCTTTTGAGACGGGAGCCATAGATCTTTTGTAACTGTCCAGTCAGCTTTTCATCAGGAGAATCATCCTGTATAATCAAGTAAAGTTTTAAGAAAGAAGAGCGACGAGAGAAGAGCCTAGAGAGAAGAGAGAAGAGGGGAGTCTCTTTTGAAAGAGGAGATATCTCTATGATTCTGATTGCTGATTCTGATTGTTATAGAAGGGAAGATGCCTGAATGTTTCGTACCTGTCCAGTCGCAGGCTCCCATCCAGGTACGAGGCCGGGCGCAGGCTCCTACGCCCGCATTCAATCCGAAACCGGCCTTTGCTTTTGAAATTTATGACATTTCTCAGCGCAAAGCGGACTGGACAGTTACAATATTTCTTTTATGAGATGAATGTAGAGAGCAGGAAGAATTTAATTTTTGATACTTCAGGGAATGGAAATATCAACACAAGGAACAACATAAATATTTGATTAAACATTGATATTAGAAATAATATCAATTTTGATAATAATTTTGATATCAATATTGGCATCAATGCCAATATCGATACGAATTTCTATATTGGTATTTTTAACTGTAAACTATAAACCATACCCGCGAGCGCGAAAATTCGCATCAGAATTGGCACAAGCGGGCATATACCGCTGAAACACTTGGCAAATCTGAATGGTTCCCGGAATAAATAGGATATCTACATATTTGGATCTCACAGGTTCTATGCGGCATCCGGGATTGTTGATTCTGTTTTTCTGTTAATTCATGGAGGATTTGTATGAAACGAGGTATTTTGTCTCTGCTTCTGACATCTCAGCTTCTGCTGCTCTCGATCGGCACAGCGATGGCCGGAGAGACGGAAACGGAAGGGGATTTCGACTTTGGCGCCCTGGCGCCAGCGCCCAGCTTTGAGGTGGCGGAGACCAGTGAGAATGTCGAGGGCGTGACGCTGTATGTACAGGGGTATGAGTGGGGCCCTGGTGTTCCGATGCTGATTGTGGAACTGAAGGACGAACTTGACGCGGTGGATGGGGAGGGGCTGCTGGCCGCTACCGCAAACATGGACCGCACTGTCACGGGTGTCTGCCTGAGCGATGAGAAGGGAAATCCAGTTGACGGACCGTCCAGATATGTCACCATCGCCATGGAGACCAGCAGCGAGTCTTCCGGAAGCCCCTTCAGCTATGATCTGAGCATCTTTATGAATAAGTGGTCAGAATCCTATCCGGTCCTGATTCAGGCGGCGGACTTCCAGGTCAATGGCGACTATATAGATTCCCGGATCTGCCCGGATAGTGAGATATTCTCCGATCGCGGACAGCATGTCGGGACCTATCTGAATGCCTTCACGGGTGAGGAAGAGGAGGTCACGATCCGCTATGCGGCTACGGAGCCGGAAGGACTTCAGGGCGGAGAGAAGAATCCGCTGGTGATCTGGCTGCATGGCCAGGGTGAAGGTGGGACTGACCCGGATATCGAGATCATCGGAAATGAAGTCTGCGCACTTGCCCGCGATGAGATTCAGTCCTATTTCACTGCCGGGGATCAGACCGGCGCCTATATTCTGGCCTGTCAGTGCGAGACCTATTGGATGGATGAGGGAGACGGGACCAATGGCAACGGAAGCGGCGTGTCCCGCTATACGGAAGCCTTGATGGACACCATCAAGGAATTTGTCTCCTCCCATGACGATGTGGACCCGAACCGGATTTACCTTGGCGGATGCTCTAATGGCGGATATATGACTGTCAACATGCTCATCCACTATCCAGACTACTTCGCGGCTGCCTATCCCAACTGCGAAGCGTATGCATACTGGGCATTTGAGAAGAACGAGGACGGGACCTATAAGAGAGATGAGAACGGCTATATCCGGACGGATGAGCTCTGGGTCTCGGAAGAGAAGATTGACGCCATCAAGGATATCCCGATCTGGTTCAGCTGCTGCATCAACGATCCGATCGTAGATCCGACGCTCTTTGTCCTTCCGACCTACAAAGCGCTGCTTGAGGACGGCGCAGAGAACGCTTACCTCTCTGTCTTTGAATCCGCCCTTGGCACGGACAGCCCGGGCACTGAGTACATGGGACACTTTGTCTGGATCTACACATTCAACAACCAGGTCACCCATGTGCAGGATGCGGCGGCGATCATTGCTTCCGCCGATGACGATATGACCTGCGGCGTGACAGCGTCCAATGACGGCGGGGGATCGCTGACCTGCGGCGACTTTGCCAATCTCTTCGAATGGATGAATGCGCAGTCAAAGTAATGGATCTGCCTTGATGGGATGAGGATCTGAATGGAAGAAGGGGGGGAGCTCCCGGCCTGGCCGGGGCTTCTGCCTATTGAGGATGCCGGAACCTGTGGAAATGGAAAGGAGGAGGGCTTGGCCCTCTTCCTTTTGTCTGTCTTTCCGGGGGGAGGCATGAAGATATGAGACATGAAGAAATAAAAGAAAAGAATATAAAAGCGAAGTTATAAAAGCAATAGTAGTAAAATATATTGATAAAAGCAGAATCATAAATACAAAAACAATAAAAGCGATTGCGGCAAAAATAGAGCAAAAACAATTAGAACAAAAACAGTAAAAACAGAATCATAACTGTCCTGTCAGTTTTTCTGTTTTGTGATAAGCGTGTGACACATGACAGATACAAACGTCAGACATATATTTCATGCCGGCGCAGGAGCCTCAGCCCGGATGAATGCCCATAGGTGCCTGCGGCTGGAGAGCCAGGCAGAATCATGCAATCCCCCGGAGTTGAACAGGTTACATGTGCTTTTCTGTATCTGGAAAAAAAACAGATTCAGAGGGACAAACAAGAGATAGATCTGATATAATCAGGTTGATTCGGGAGAAAATGTGTCTCTGACCGGGCAGAGCGGAAGAGACAGGGAAATCAGGAGTGAACAGAATCCCCGGCAGTTCAGGAAGGCTGATTTCGAACGGCGGCGGGGCAGTGTTGAAGGAAAGGCAGGGCTTACATGAAACCATACATTGTCGGTGCGGATCTCGGCGGAACAACAGTGAAGATTGGCCTGTTTACGGTGGATGAACTCCTGGAAAAGTGGGAGATCCCAACCAGGACCGAGGAAAACGGGAAGTATATCCTCAGTGATATCGCGGAGTCGATCCTGAAGGAACTGAAGGAGCGGAAGATTTCGAAGGAAGAGGTCCAGGGCGTCGGTATCGATGTTCCAGGTGCGGTACTTCCGGATGGAACCGTGAATCGGGCAGTCAACCTGGGATGGGGTGTCCTGAAGGCTGGCCCGGTGCTCTCTGAGCTTCTCGGCGGAATCCCCGTGGAAGTGGCCAACGACGCGAACGCGGCGGCCCTCGGCGAGATGTGGAAGGGCGGCGGACAGGGCTTTCATGATGTCATGATGGTCACCCTGGGGACCGGGGTTGGCGGCGGTGTCATCCTGAATGGAAGAATCCGCACAGGCGCCTTCGGCGCTGCCGGTGAGATCGGCCATATGTGCATGAACCCGAAGGAGACAGCGGTCTGCGGATGCGGCAAGAAAGGCTGCCTTGAGCAGTATACCTCCGCAAACGGGGTTGCCCGCTGCGCAAAGAAGTTCCTGGTGGAGAATCCCAAGGCGAAGACCACGCTCCGCGGGATCCCGAACATCAGCTCGAAGGATGTCTTCGACGGCGCGAAGGCCGGCGATTATGTCTGCCATCAGCTGGTGGATGAGTTCGGCGAAATGCTGGGCCATGGGCTGGCAAATATCGCTTCGGTCATTGACCCGGAGATCTTTGTCATCGGCGGCGGCCTGTCCAAGGCGGGGCAGATCGTGATTGATGCCACGAAGAAGTTCTATCTGCAGTATACCTTCCATGCCTCCCGGGAGACGAAATTCGCGCTGGCTTCCCTGGGCAACGACGCCGGTATGTATGGCTGCGTGAAGATGGTCATTGACGCGGCTTCTGATCAGGTGAAAGAGGATCCAGAGGAATAAGCGATCCCCACATCGGATCCTGGCTTTTTGCGTAGAATAAGAGCAGAAAAGAACAAAAGAACCAAAGAACCAAAGAGCTAAAGAGAAAAACAGCAGAAAATAAAAAGAATAAAAAGAACAAAAAGAGCCGGGAAGCAGCAAAAGAGCAGGATTTTGATATAATATTTGTACGCATACGATACGTTGAAAGCGTTGAAAGGCAGCAGGAGTCCTCCTGCTGCCTTTATTTTGCATCCGGCCAACGAGGCCGAAGATCAAAAAGGTCCGGAAATCAGACCTTTTCTGCTATTGGTTCAAAGGGATAGGAAATGCAGACTCCGCCTCCTCTGTAGAGGGGCCGATATCCCAGAAGACCGCACAGGGTCCGGATCCAGCGGAGGGGGATCTCCCTGTCCTCTGAGGCGAGATAGTAGAAGATGGTCAGCATCGTCTCCCCGACGGCTTTGCCGATCTCAGGAGAAGTATCCAGAAGCTCCTGAAGGCGGGAAATCAGCTCCTGTATGTTCCTGTCCAGGACTTCGACCTCGGATTCTGGGATCAGGTAGTGGTCCGAGTGGCTTTTGAGCGTCTCCAGAAGATCCACGAACAGTTTCGCCCACACGACCTGTTCCTTATAGTTAGAAGGAATCTTCTGCCCCGCCACGTAGATCCAGAAATGCGGAAAGTCTGCCCGCGGAATTCCCTGAAGCATCCGCAGGCGGGGCTTCTGAAAGACCGGATGGTTCAGGCCGATGACTTCCAGTTTCAGGAGGCAGAAGGCGATCTGCTTCCTGTATTTGGACAGGCCATAGCAGTGATCTGCCCAGAGGGGATCCTGCATCTTCGTGAGAAGGTCCCCCAGTGTATCGAATCTGTAGAAGCGGAGCATGTTGTGGACAAAAGGGCCAAGATGAAGGAGATCCGCAGGGACAGGGTCATAGCTGCCACGGCTCCTGCACTCCGGGAGAAGCGCTAAGAGCTTCTCCTTCTCTTTGGCAAAATAGTCTTTTGCTCCCGCCTCCCCCAGCCTGAGACAGGGAATCAGATCCTCCCCTGCAAGCCGGTAGAGGGTTTTGCTCAGAAGCTTCCGCCCGCTGTCCGGGCGCATGCACTGATACTGGGAGAAAGGGTCAAAAGGAAGACCCTCCACGTATCGAAGCTGAATGAGCTCCACCATTTCCTGATCCAGGAAACTCAGCGCCCTCCGGACGCCTGCCAGGCGGTCCGAGGACAGCGGAGAAGTCAGATCGATCAGGGGAATGTCCCGCCTCATCGCTTTCATGGAGGAGGCAAAGGACTGCCGGTGGATACTTTTTGGGTCCGGCAGGCTGTTCAGGGCCCTGATGTGCTGATTGACAGCTCTCAATAAGTTCAGTGGATAGGTCGTGCTGTCGGATGTCTCTGCCATAGCTTCCCCCGTTTGAATTCCGGATATGTGATTATACTTTGCTTACAATTCCAGTCTATCATCATAGAAGAGTTTTTCCAAGTCCTGGCATATCTTCTACACATTTCTCTTTGTTACTGTCCAGTCGCAGGCTCCTTCAGGCATTCTGCCGGGCTGAGGCTCCTACGCCCGCATTGTAAGCGCGCCCGACCTTTGTTTCTGAAATGAATGACTTCACTTTGCGAACAGCGGTCAAAGCGGACTGGACAGTAACGATTTTTGTTGCATGTGTTCTTTCTGAATAAAAAAAGTAATGCTTATCCCCATTATTTCATGTTATGATATTCTGAGACCATCATCCCGGCGAGAATTGAGGCCGGAGGCAGCAGTTTCCGCCATGCGTCTGCATTTCGGACGCCGTTCAGACAGCTTCCCTGACAGAGAAGCTGCCTGAACGAGGAGGGCGAAGTTTTCTGGATCCAGAAGAACAGACACTCAAATACAGAAGGACCCAGGCGGGATGCTTTCAAACGCAGGAGGAGAAGCCATGCGAGACCTTACCGGGAAAGAGGAGAAGAGGGTGGAGGAGCTGCTCTCTCAGATGACGCTGGAGGAAAAGATCGGCCAGATGAACCTGGAATCGCCTTCTATTGTCGGTGCTTTTGACGTTCCCTTTGAGGAGCTGATCGAGATGATGATGGATGGGCGCATCTCGAAGGAAGAGTTTGGCCGAATCATGAGTGAGGCCGAGACGGACATGCACGAGGAAGGCATCCGGAAAGGGGAGCTTGGCGCCCTGATGGTCAATGATCCGGATGAGGCGGACCGGCTGCAGAAAATCGCGCTCAGCGAAAGCCGGCTGGGGATTCCGCTTCTGATCGGCTATGACGTGATTCATGGTCACCATTCGGTCTTTCCCATCGCCATCGCGGAGGGTGGGAGCTTCGATCTGCCGTTAATGGAAAAGACCGCGGCGATGGCCGCCTCCGAGGCACGGAAATCGGGCATCAACTGGGTCTTCAGTCCAATGCTGGACCTGGCGCGGGATGCCCGTTGGGGCAGAGTCTCCGAAGGCGCCGGGGAGGATCCCTTCCTTCTGTCCGCCTTTGCCCGGGCCAAGATCCGAGGTCTTCAGGGCGGGAAGGCGTCTGATCGGGACTATGTGGCAGCCTGCCCCAAACACTATGTCGGCTATGGCGCCTGTGAGGCCGGCAGGGACTACAACACCACCAGCATTGCCCCACATCTTCTCCACAACATGTATCTGCCTCCTTTCCGGGCAGCGGCAGAAGAGGGGGCAAAGTCCACGATGGCGGCCTTCAACGACCTGAACGGCATCCCCTGCACGGTCAACAGGTATCTGCTCCGGGATCTTCTGAAAGGAAAACTCGGCATGGAGGGCCTCATTGTCTCGGATGCCAACGCAATCCGTGAATGCATCATCCATGGGATATGCGAAGACGATCCGGATGCCGCACGCAAGGCCGCTCTGGCAGGAATGGACATGGACATGGGGAGCGAGATTTACCTGAAGAACCTGAAAGAGCTCTGTGAGAAAGGCATCGTCCCCATGGAAGTCATCGACGATGCCGTCCGGCGGATCCTCCAGGTTAAGATCTGGCTGGGCCTCTTTGAGGACCCTTACGTGAAGGAAAAGATCGGGAAGGGACTTCCGGCTGAAAACCGGGCGCTCTGCCTGGCTTCTGCTGAGGAATCCATCGTCCTTCTGAAGAACGACAACAGGCTGCTTCCACTGGATCCGGGCCTGAAGGTGAGTCTGCTGGGCACTCTGGCGGATCAAAAGGAGGAGATCTGCGGCGCCTGGGCCATGGCCTTTGACAAAAATGACTGCGTCAGCATTC
>CADBUA010000147.1 GCA_902797665.1 uncultured Lachnospiraceae bacterium
AAATTTTCAAATAGAAAAATTTAAGCATGAAACTTTAAATAAAAGTCTTCAGGCTGAAAACTTTAAATAAAATTTTTCAGATAAAAATCCTGAAATAGAAGCTTTTTTGTTCCATACGATAAAAAGATCGTACCTCCGGCCGCGAGCGCCTTCAGGTACGAGAACAGGCGCAGCTTCCTGGCGCCTGAAAAAATCCGAGCCCCTCCTTCCACTTCTGTTCTGCATTCTCACGCTCAGCGACAAGCGGCCAAAGCGGACTGGACAGCTGCAAAAGGTCCTTCAGAGCCGCTGAATATTATAGAATTTCCACCGACTTTTGTCCATTTACTTGTGATAGGGCTCATGGTTCAGGATGCGGAAGCAGCGATAGATCTGCTCAAGGAGGATCACCCGCATCATCTGGTGGGGGAAGGTCAGATCAGAGAAGGAAAGCCTGAGATCCGCCGCGCGGGAGA
Source organism: uncultured Lachnospiraceae bacterium (assembly GCA_902797665.1). Classification (GTDB taxonomy): domain Bacteria; phylum Bacillota; class Clostridia; order Lachnospirales; family Lachnospiraceae; genus Porcincola. The sequence goes on from CADBUA010000147.1 coordinate 456, forward strand.
TTCGTTCGGACAGCCCGAGGGATCCGCCAATCAGAAGGATCAGGTGGGAAACCCCTGCTGCCTGGTCTCGCCCGAGCGCTTCTGCGAGGGAGACAGAGTCCAGCTTTCTGCCCTGGATTTCCAACGATACCACCTTTGCCCCGTGCCCGCGGATCTTCTCGAGAGCCCGCAGCATCTTTTCCCCCTCCCGCTCCCTGATCTTCTCCTCCTCGGCCGGGGATGCCCCCTCCGGAGTCGGCTCATCCGGAAGCTCCAGAATCCTCAGATCCGCATAGCGGGAAAGCCGCTTCTGATACTCCGTCAGGGCCAGGGTCCAGTAGTTCTCCTTGATTCTGCCAATGCAGAGCACCGTGATCTTCATCCTCCTCCTCCAAAGAAAAAAGCTATACCAGAGGCCCTTTCGATTTGCCGCAGGCAAATCGTCAGGGCCTCTGCATATACGCGGCCACGGACGGTCGCTGACAAATTCTCCTGGCCGCGCGTATAACGGTCCAGTCCACTTTGCGCAGTGCCGCGCAATGCGAGGTCATACAGTTCAAAAGCAAAAAAGAGCAGGCCCAAAGGCCTGCCCTCTCTTAACACAATCGCGCTCTTTACGCTCAGGCATTCTTTGCCTTGATGAACTCGTCAATTCCCTTTGCCGCTGCCTTGCCGGCACCCATGGCCAGGATGACAGTCGCTGCGCCGGTGACTGCGTCGCCGCCCGCGAACACGCCCTCAAGGCTGGTCTGGCCGGTCTCCTCGGAAGCGATGATGCATTTCTTCCGGTTGACATCGAGGCCGATGGTTGTGGAGGAGATCAGCGGATTCGGTCTGGTCCCCAGGGACATGATAACCGTGTCACACTCGATCTCATACTCGGACCCTTCCACCGGGACAGGTCTTCTTCTTCCGGACTCATCCGGCTCTCCCAGCTCCATCTTGATGACCTTGATGCCAGTGACCTGGTCGTTCTCATCCGCCAGAATCTCCACCGGGTTGGTCAGCACATCAAAGATGATGCCCTCTTCCTTGGCATGATGGACTTCCTCTGCTCTTGCCGGAAGTTCTGCCTCAGAACGGCGGTACACGACATGGACCTCAGAGCCCAGGCGCAGCGCAGTTCTGGCAGCATCCATTGCGACGTTTCCGCCGCCGACGACCACGGTCTTCTTCCCGCAGACGATCGGGGTGTCATAATCATCGCGATAAGCCTTCATCAGGTTGCTGCGGGTCAGGAACTCGTTCGCGGAGAACACGCCCTTCGCCTGCTCGCCCGGGATCTCCATGAACATCGGAAGGCCTGCGCCGGAACCGATGAAGACCGCCTCGAAGCCCTCCTTGAAGAGGTCATCGATGGTCACAGAGCGGCCGATGATCACGTTGGTCTCAATCTTGACGCCGAGGCACATGACGTTCTCGACTTCCTTCTCCACAACACGGTCCTTGGGAAGACGGAACTCCGGAATCCCGTAAACCAGGACGCCGCCCGCCTTGTGCAGAGCCTCAAAGATCGTCACATCATAGCCAATCTTGGCCAGATCGCCTGCGCAGGTAAGGCCTGCCGGGCCGGCACCGATGACCGCGACCTTGTGTCCGGTCCTGCCGGTGAAGCACTGCATGTGCTTATCGTTGGCCTTTGCCCAGTCAGCGACAAAACGCTCCAGCTTGCCGATGGAGACTGCCTCGCCCTTGATGCCGCGGATGCACTTGCCCTCACAATGCGTCTCCTGCGGACAGACACGGCCGCAGACAGCCGGAAGGGAGGAGGACTCGGAAATCACGTTGTAGGCCGTGTTGAAATCACGCGTCTTCACCGCCTCAATGAAATCCGGGATATTGATGTTGACCGGACATCCGGAAATGCACTTGGCATTCTTGCAATGCAGGCAGCGCTGCGCCTCTTGGACTGCTTCTTCCTCATTGTAGCCCAGGCAGACTTCCTCAAAGTTGGTAGCACGGACTTTCGGATCCTGCTCTCTGACCGGGACCTTCTTCATCATATCAGCCATTACTTGTCACCTCCGCACTCACCGCATCCACCGTGATGAGTCTTCCCTTCCTTCCAGGCAAGGAAAGCCTCGCCCTCCTTTGTCTGGTAGAGTGTCTGTCTCTTCATGGCCAGGTTGAAGTCAACCTTGTGGCCGTCAAACTCCGGACCGTCCACGCAGGCAAACTTGACTTCCCCGTCCACCAGGAGACGGCAGGCGCCGCACATACCGGTGCCATCGACCATGATCGGGTTCATGGAGACCACAGTCGGGATGTTGTACTTCGCCGTGGTCATGCAGGTAAACTTCATCATGATCATCGGTCCGATGCAGACGCAGTGATTGTAGCTGTGCCCTTCGGCGATGAGGTCTTCCAGGCACTTGGTTACCATACCGGATCTGCCGTAGGAGCCGTCATCGGTTGTGACGAAGACATTGGCGACTTCGCGCATCTTGTCCTCCAGGATCACAAGCTCCTTGGTCTTTGCGCCAATGATGACATCGCACTCAATGCCGTGCTCATGGAGCCACTTCGCCTGCGGATAGACCGGAGCCGTGCCGACACCGCCCGCGACGAAGATGATCTTCTTCTCCTTCAGTTCCTCGATCGGCATCTCTACCAGATCTGAGGGCTTGCCCAAAGGTCCGACGAAGTCCTGGAAAGCATCCCCGGCTTTGCATTCCGTGAACTTGTGCGTGGAAACTCCGATCGGCTGATAGACAATCTCAATCGTGCCCTTCTCGCGGTCGTAGTCTGTGATGGTCAGCGGAATCCGCTCACCTTCCTCGCCGAGCTTCGCGATAATGAACTGTCCCGGCAAACACCGCTGCGCAACACGCGGAGCCTCGACAATCATCTCGTAGTTGGGACCGGCGAGGTTTCTTGCTTCCAAAATCTTGTACATGGCTTAACCTCCATCCATTTTCCGCAGGCAGTCCTGCTGTATCCATACAGGGAATATTATAAAGCTCGAAATCATAGATTTCAAGCAGAGCTTGGGATCCTCGTTAAAGTTTTGGCGGACTGGACAGCCTTGTTTCAATATCTTCAGAGTGCCGATCAGATGTCTGCCAGGCGGAGGCATAGAAGCCATAGAGGCACAAAAAGGGAGAGGCAGCTTCTGCCTCTCCCTT
>CADBUA010000148.1 GCA_902797665.1 uncultured Lachnospiraceae bacterium
CATCACAAGGTGGTTATATCACTGCATTATTATATATCCGCCCCGCTTTATCGATTAAGCGAACAAAGTCAGGCAGCATCGGGGACAGAAGCCCTGATGCTGCCTGACTTTTTCCTTCCTGATTCTCTGATTCCTGATTCTCTGATTCCTGATTTTCTGCTTTCCATTATGAAGGCCTGGTTTTTCAGATCCGGGCCGCGTAAGCCCGATTTCCCTTATAGCGGGGTCTTCCGTTCACTCCGCTGAGATCATAGGAAAAACCGCAGTAATCATTCCGCTTATCCACCAGGGACCAGTCCGGATCATAGACGAGGCCATCCACCTCCGCCCAGCCATGCCCTGTGGAGGAGATGGCGTAGACGTTTTTCCCGCCGACAGCATTGGCCAGGAAGGCAAAAGCCGCCCCAAAGGCGAAGCAGTTTCCCCTGCCCCTGAAAAACATTGCCTCGGCATAGCTCAGTTCCCAGCCGGTGTACCAGCTCCCGTTCGGAATCCCTCCATAGTGGAAGGTATTCACGCAGAAGTCAAAACACTTTCTGAGTCTGGTCTTCATATCCATCCCCGGGAGGAAAAAAGAGTCCGTGAGCACGCTCGCCCGGAGAAGCAGCCGCAGCTTTCTCTGATTTCCGGCTGTGACCACAGCCTTTCCTTCCCTGTCAATCGGGATGCCGTTGATGGTCGCCGACACAAGCATCTCCCCCTTTTCCCGGTCTCCCACATTGAAAAAGGAATAGTGGTTTCCAACCTGACGCCAGGAAGTGCGCTGAATGCCCTGCATGTCAAAATAGTAGTACTTTCCACCAATCTCTCTCAGCCCGGTAACTCGCTTCCCTCCGCTGGTATAATAGCTTCTTCCGTCCTTGGTCTTCCAGGCTGCATCCGCCCGCAAAGGCAGAAAAAGGGGCAGAAGGAGCAGAATCCAAAGAATCATCTTCCGGTTAACGCGAAACTGCTTCATAGGCCTCCTCCAGATCGGTTTCCCGCGGAAAAGCTTCCGGAGAAAAAGAATGGGTACTGTCAAATCCGCTTTAAGCACTTATACCGGGAACCCTTTGAATCTGCCAGGTGTTTCACCGGTATATGCCCGCTCGCGCCAATTTCGTCGCAGATTCTCACGCTCACGGGTATCGCTGCGAAAAGCGTGGGAATCGAGCTCAAAAGGAAAGCTCGGGCGCAGATTCCATGCGGGGCTGGATGCCTGCATCCGGCCAAATGTCTCCAGACGCCTGCGACTTTACGCAGCAAAGAATCCAACAGGACTATTGTACCCTGAAAAAAGGCCGGGTACCAGAAGATCTTTTTGACAGGTCTCCTGCCCTTGTCTCTGTCTGAACGAAAAAATGGAAAAAGTCCCTTCCAGAGACCAGCAGCTGCAGGAATGGAGCTGGGCGGGAAAAGGCTCCTGTCGCCTGATGAAAGCTGCGCCTGACCTGCCCTCTCCTTTGTTCTGAATTTACACGCTCAGCGGCAGGCAGCCAAAGCGGACTCGGACTGGATCATCCATGCCCAGAGGGCGGCGGAGTCCGATCCTTTCCCGGAATGGAATCAGATTTCCTTCGGCTCCTTCAGGTTGAGGCCGCGGATGATCTTTCGCAGCGGAAGCACGTTCTTCGGGTTCACTGAGAGTTCATCGACACCCATGCGGAGGAAGGTCTCTGTCAGCGTCACGTCAGCGGCCAGTTCCCCGCAGATGCCGACCCAGATCCCATGCCTGTGGCCCGCCTCCACCGTCATCTGAATCTCTCGGAGCACCGCCGGGTGATGTGTATCGGAGAAAGGCTCCAGCTTCGCATTCGTCCGATCGATGGCGCAGGTATATTGCGTGAGGTCGTTGGTCCCGATGGAGAAGAAGTCACACTCCTCAGCCAGTTCATCCGCGATCATGACCGCTGCGGGCGTCTCAATCATGGTACCGATCTGGTACTTTCCGATCTTCCTCCCCTCTCTCACAAGCTCCTGGCGGCATTCTTCCAGGATATCCTTGGCTTCTCGGAGTTCCCGGGCGCTGGTGATCATTGGGAACATGATCAAAAGCGTTCCGTAGGCGGATGCACGGAGGATCGCGCGCAGCTGTGTCTTGAAGAAGTCCTTGCGCATCAGGCAGATGCGGATGGCACGGCAGCCCAGAGCCGGATTCTCTTCCGGGTCCATCTGCATATAGTCGACGGTCTTGTCCGCGCCGATGTCGCAGGTCCGGAATATGACCTCCTTCGGAGACAGCGTCTCCAGCACCTGCCTGTAGCTCAGAAACTGCTCATCTTCGCTCGGGTAATCCCTGGCGCCGATGTAGACAAACTCCGTGCGAAACAGCCCGACACCGCCGGCGTCGTTCTGAAGGACCGCCTGCGTGTCCCAGGGACCGCTGATGTTCGCGTAAACGCGTACCGTCGTCCCGTCGATCGTCGTATTGTCCTTGCCCTTCAGTTCCTGCATGAGGGCTGTCTTCTTCAGATCCTCATCGCGCCGGGCTGTGAGGGTCGACCGAAGCTCAGGCGCCGGGTCGATGTAGATACAGGAATTGTAGCCGTCAATGATCCCTTCCCTTCCATCCCATTCCTCGCTGACCTCCGGGCACTTCACGAGAGCAGGAATATTCATGGATCTCGCCAGGATGGCCGTGTGGCTATTGACACTCCCTTTCATCGTGACAAATCCGAGAAGCAGGGACTTGTCCAGGCGAATCATCTCAGATGGGGCCAGGTCTTCCGCCAGCAGGATTGACGGCTCAGTTCCCTGCGCTGGGACGCGATCGCGATCTGTCAAACTGTCCAGCATGGACTGGCAGATGTCCTCCACGTCCGCGCTCCGGGCCTTGAAGTAGGGATCATCCATCTCCGAGAAGATCTCCGCCTGCCTCAGGCAGGCAGTCCTGACCGCATAGACGGCGTTCTTGTGCTCTGAGACGATGATCTCCCTGATCGCGCTGACAAAGTCATCATCGTCCAGCATCATCGCGTGAATCTCAAAGATCTGGGCGGTATCCTCGCCAGATTCCAGCTTTGCTTTTTCGTAGAGCGCCTTCTGCTCATCAATCGCGTTCTGCCGGGCCTCTTCAAATGTCTGAAGCTCTCTTTCCGGATCAATCACTTCAGAATCGGAAATCTCAATCTCCGGAAGTTTATAGTACTTAAGTTTCCCGATGGCAATCCCGTTCAAGATGCTTTTGCCGGCCGCTATAATCATGGTCATTGCCATGGCTGCTCCTCCAGGGATTACAGTTTTTCCTTCATGAACTCCTCGAGAGCCTTCGCGGCAGCCTCTTCATCCGGGCCTTCTACCTTCACCGTGATCGTGTCATGCTGCTTTACGCCAAGGCTGATCAGCTTCATGAGCTTCCTGGCATCGGAGCTTCTGCCCTTCTTCTCGATGGTAACAGCACTCCCGTACTTCTTGGCTTCCTGAACCAGAAGTCCTGCCGGACGGGCATGGATGCCAACAGGATCCGTGATCCGATACTGGAATTCTTTCATGATAAACCTCCTCATGCATTTGGCCGCGATAGAAAGATTATAAATCTTTTATTCCTTACTTTTCTATATTTTTCTCTATATGTACTTCTAAGATTCCATATTTCTAATTGATATATCCTTGCTCCTTGCCATCTTGGATATGGTATTGATATTTTATTTCACTTTATGCTTTATTCTGTATATGTGTATCCATGAATGTGCCCATGTTTTTTATATTTGCATATGCATATGTGCATGTACGTATAAGTGTGCGTGTGTTTTTATACTTGTGCGTATATCATGCGTATGCTTATACATGTGCATATATATGTCTATGTGCCTCCGCATGGTCTGCATCTCCCGCATCGCTCTGTGAAGCTTCCCTTGCGGATGATCGTTTTTCAGCGAAGACTATCCCGGAAAATGGCTTCCCTGTGCTCAGGATCCACCCTTTTTGACGCGTCTGCTCAGCTGAGGGTGAAGTCGTCGTAGTCTTCGCTGTTGGTCAGAAGCACCACGACACAGTCAGAGCAGCCGGCGGCTTTGATCTTGCTGCGATCGAAAGTCATGAGCTTCTGGCCCTTCTTGACCTCTTCATCCTCGCTGACATAGACCGTGAATCCATCCCCGTTCATCTTGACTGTGTCAATGCCGACGTGGACCAGGATCTCCATGTCGCCGGAACCGGATATGCCGATGGCATGCATGGTCTCAGCGATCGAGCTGATGCTGCCGTCATAGGGGGCGTAAACCACATCCTCTTCCGGCAGGATGCCGACCCCCTGTCCCAGGACGCCTGACGAGAAGGTCTCATCCGGAATCTCGCTGCCCGGAATGATTCTGCCTTTGGTAGGCGCATAGGCCCTGCCGGCTCCGCAGCGAAAGATTTCCTTATAGGCATCCTGCCTGTCATCCTGGCTGCTGTCCTGGCTGCTGTCC
>CADBUA010000149.1 GCA_902797665.1 uncultured Lachnospiraceae bacterium
GGGCCATCGGCCCGCATCTCCGATCCAGGAAGACGGATCCGGCGGTTTTGGTGGTGGATGAGCGGGGCCGATTCGTAATCCCTCTGATCCGGGGCCGCGCGGGCGGGGCCGGGGATCTGGCCAGGGCCATTTCCGAGGGGATCGGGGCGGAACTGGTGCGTACAAACCTGGACCCCGGGAACCTGTTTGAATTGGAGCGCTTTGCCAGAAAGAACCGTCTGGTCATAGTTGATCAGGCTCTGGCCCGGGAGGTCTCCTCTGCCCTGAGTGATGAGCGGCCTGTCGGCCTCCGCTATGATCCAGCTTTACCGCTTTCCGGGGAGATCCCGGAGTCTTTGGATCTTCTGGATCCATCCGCCCCGTCGCTTCTCTCAGCGGAAGGGGAGAACCGGCCGGAGATCGGCATCAGCATCACCTACAATGCTGAAGTTTCCTTTTTTAAAAGAAACCTGTTTTTAATCCCCAGGAACCTGGTTCTGGGCATCGGGCTGAGGAAGGAAAAAAACACAGAGGCGCTTCTGACCTTTGTCTGTCAGTTTCTGGAGGCCCACGATATCTCCCATCTGGCGTTAAAGAAGATCTGCAGCCTGGATCTGAAGGTGGAGGAGCCGGCATTTTCAGAGCTTTCCCAGAAGCTCGGGGTTCCCTTTGAAGCCTACACGGCTGCCCAACTGGTTCGGGTGCCGGGGCATTTCAGCCATGAGCCCCTGATGGAACGGCAGATCGGTGTGGATAATGTCGCGGAGCGCTCCGCGGTGCTCGGAGCGATGAATGGAAATCTGCCAGGACGGCTTGTGATTGGAAGGAAGATTCAGGGAGGTGTGACAGCGGCGCTGGCGGTGGAGGAGATGGTCATTGCGTTCTGAATGGGCGCGGCATGAGCGGCAAAGGAGGAAGTCAGATGACGGGTTTTCTCAGCCATCTCGAAGGGGGCTGGCTTTCGATTCTGGATGAGGGGAGCCTGGCCCTGATGATGGGCATTGTTCTTGATCTCTTCATCGGGGATCCCCATGGCCTTTACCATCCGGTCCGCCTGGTGGGGCATCTCATCCAGGGCCTTGAAAAGCTTCTGCGGCGCATTTTTCCGAAAAAAGCACTTGCGGAGCGGATTGCCGGATGCTTTCTCGCGGCGCTGGTGTGTATGATCACATGCCTGTCTGCCGGACTCCTTCTTCTTCTGGCCCGGCGGTTTGGACCTCTATCATCCCTCCTTCTTGAGGCGTGGATGTGTTTCCGGCTCCTTGCCGGGAAATCTCTTCGAGATGAGTCCCGGAAGGTGTATCTGGAGCTGAAAAAAGGGGACCTTCCAGCAGCGCGGAAAGCCCTCTCCATGATCGTTGGCCGGGACACGGATCGACTGGACGAGGGAGGCGTGATCCGGGCCGCTGTGGAGACGGTGGCAGAGAATACCTCGGATGGGGTGATTTCTCCCCTCTTTTATCTGGCTCTCGGAGGGCCGGTCCTTGGCTGGTTTTATAAGGCCGTCAATACCATGGACTCCATGGTCGGCTACCGGAATGACAGATACCGCTATTTCGGCAGTGCCGCGGCCAGACTGGACGATGTCCTGGGCTTTTTTCCTGCCCGCATCGGAGCGCTCATCATGATCGCTGCCGCAGGCTTTGGCCTGGACAGAAAGAACGCCCTTCGGATTTTTCTGAGAGACAGAAAGCGGTCCAAGAGTCCCAACGCGGGTCAGACGGAGTCGGTGATGGCGGGTGCACTTGACGTACAGCTTCTCGGTGATGCATACTATTTTGGTATACTTATGAAAAAAGAGACTGTCGGTGACCCGATTCGGGAAGCTGAGGCAGAGGACATTGTCCGCGCGGACCGGCTGATGCTTGGCACGGGGCTCCTGGCGGCGCTGCTGTTTCTTGCCCTCCGGATTCTTTTTCTGAATCTCTTGTGCCGATAGGCCAAGGGCTGGAGAAGGAGGTAGATCTATGCAGATACAGGCACACGGCGGAGATATCTACTCTGCCCGCTACAGACTGGACTTTTCCACCAATGTGAACCCCCTCGGCCCTCCTGAATCCGTGCGGCAGGCAGTCATTTCATCTGCCCGGTTTCTGGAACAGTATCCGGATGTTCAGTGCCGGGAGCTTCGGCATGCCCTCTCGGAGTCCATGGGCATCCAGGAGGATTTTATCATCTGCAGCAATGGGTCAGCGGAGCTCATCTACTCCATCGCGGCCGCGGTAAAGCCGAGGTCCGCTCTGGTGGTCTGCCCCGCGTTTTCGGAGTATGAGCAGGCGCTGCATATGACAGGCTGTACCAACATTGAGTACTATTTCTGCACCCGGGCCAATGGTTTTCAGCTGATGCCGGACATCCTGGATCAGATCACAGACGAGCTTGATATTCTGTACCTGGCAAATCCTGCCAATCCGACTGGGGTCCTGTTCAGCCATTCCCTTCTTCAGGAGATTGCCAGGCGCTGCTGTGAGATGCGGGTGGTTCTGGTGCTTGATGAGAGCTACAACGGTCTTCTGGAGCATCCGGAGAAAGAGACTCTTCGAGGGCTTCTGGAGGAGAACCCCGGGCTTTTCATCATCGATGCCTTCACCAAGACCTACGCGATGCCGGGCATCCGCCTGGGCTACGGCATGTCCTCGAACCTGCCCCTGATGGGGAAGATTCAGACCGTGGTTCAACCCTGGAATGTCTCGGTCGCGGCACAGATGGCCGGGATTGCGGCGCTCTCAGAAAAGAGCTACGTGGAGGACGTCCGGAAGATGATCGCCGCGGAGCTTGTCTTCATGAAGCAGATGCTCCAGCGCGTCGGCCTCCGCTATGTGGATTCGGCCGCAAACTTTATCCTGATTGAGGCGCCGCCCGCTCTCTACGATCAGTGCCGGGAGCGGGGGATTCTGATCCGTGACTGCAGCAGCTTCCGGGGGCTCCGCCCCGGGTACTTCCGCCTGGCAGTCCGGGCGCGGCGGGAGAACGAGGAGATTCTGGGCCTCCTTTCCAGCCTCTGCAGGAATAAGGCAAGGACCCTGCCCTCTTATCTGGATTGAGAACGGGAGCTGTTTTATCATGGCAAAAACAATCATGGTCCAGGGGACCATGTCCAGTGCCGGCAAGAGCCTGATCACCGCGGGTCTCTGCCGGATTTTCAGTGAGGACGGATACCGTACCGCCCCCTTCAAGGCTCAGAACATGGCCCTCAACTCTTTCATCAGCTCCGAGGGGCTGGAGATGGGGCGGGCACAGGTGGTACAGGCTGAGGCAGCGGGTGTGGAGCCCTCGGTTCTGATGAACCCGGTGCTGCTTAAGCCCACCGGGGATATGAAAAGCCAGGTGATTGTCCAGGGAAAGGTATACGGGAATTTCAGCGCAAAGGAGTATTATGCCCTGAAAAAGGGACTGATACCGGCTGTTCGGGAGAGCTTTGAGAAGCTCTCCTCTTTCTACGATGTGCTGGTCATCGAGGGGGCAGGAAGCCCCGCTGAGATCAATCTCGCCCAGGATGATTTTGTCAACATGGGCATGGCTGAAATAGCGGATGCGCCGGTGCTTCTGGTCGGGGATATCGACCGGGGCGGCGTGTTCGCCCAGCTCTACGGCACTCTGGCCCTTCTGAAGGAGCAGGAGAGAGCACGTGTCAAAGCCCTGATCATAAACAAGTTCCGGGGGGATCAGTCGATTCTGGACCCAGGCATCCGCATGCTGGAGGAACTGACCGGGCTGCCATGCGCCGGGGTGGTGCCCTGGATGAAAGTATCCCTGGATGAGGAGGACAGTCAGGCGTCAAAACTTCAGGAAAAGGAGCGCCCGGAGGAGAAGGGCGGCCTTGATCTGGCAGTGATCCGCCTGAACCATCTTTCAAACTTCACGGACTTTGGGCCTCTGGAGCTTCTGGAAGGAGCATCTGTCCGCTATGTTCAGGACCCCAGAAAGCTGGGCACCCCGGACCTCATTTTATTGCCAGGCAGCAAGAACACCATGGGGGATCTCAGGGCGCTCCGGGAGTCCGGTATGGAGGGGCGGATTCTCGCGGCTCAGCGGAAGGGAATCCCGATTTTCGGGATTTGCGGGGGCTTTCAGATGCTGGGGGAAAAGATCAGTGACCCGGAGGGGGCTGAGGGCGGCGGAGAGATCCGCGGCATGGGCCTTCTTCCGATTGAGACCGTTTTCTCCGGGGAAAAGATTCGCTCCCGGGTGGAGGGACATTTCCTTGAAGTGGGCGGAATCTTCCAAAAGCTCTCAGGACTTTGCTTTTCAGGTTATGAGATGCACATGGGGGAGAGCTTCAGAAAAAGCGGAGCAGCTCTGACTGAGATTTCAAGGCAGATGGGAGATCAAAAGGGAAGTCCTGATGGGAATGCGAAAGCGCTTATTCAGGAAGGGACCAGCCAGGGGAATGTCTATGGAAGCTATGTCCATGGGATCTTTGACAGTGAAGCGGTGCTGGAAGCTTTATCTGAGGCCCTGGCGGAGAGAAAAGGGGGAGGATACGCCCGGATGCATAAGGTACAGAATCTGGCCAGGTTCAGGGAGCAGCAGTTTCAGGAGCTGGCCTCTGTGCTCAGGAAGAGCCTGGATCTGGACCTCATCTACCATATTTTGGAGGGATCGGGGCAGAGCGCCCCAGGACCGAAAGCTGACGGAAAGCTGATTAAAACCTGATCAAAACCTGATCAAATACGGATAGAAAGTCGATTTACAGCTCTCTTTGAGATTCGCAGCTGTCCAGGTACAGGCTCCTTTCCAGGTACAGAGCCTGGCGCAGGCTCCTACGCCCGCATTCAATCTGCGTCAGGCCTTTGCTTTTGGACTGTATGACCTCGCTCAGCGACAAGCGGCAAAGCGGACTGGACAGTGACTCAGATTCTTTCAGACGATTCAGATTTCTCCAGAGAGAAATCCGCGCAAAGAGAAACACCGACAGGGGAGCTGCCGGTGCTTCAAGGGGAGTATAAATAATTAATAAGGGGTTTGTAAAAAAAACTATTAAGGGTAATTTTTTTTACACCGCCCATTATAGTATAGGCACGGCCAAAAAGCAA
>CADBUA010000150.1 GCA_902797665.1 uncultured Lachnospiraceae bacterium
ATCTTCAGCAGGAGAGGGCGAAAAGAGCCCCTGTTATTGTGATTGTAAAGTGGGTTTAGATGGAACGGAGTGAACGGGTAGTCCTCGAAAACATGTGTATGATTCGCGATGGTACGAAGGTACTGGTCGAGGACAAAATCGGGGAGGACTGCAGAGGGATTATCTTTCCTGGCGGTCATGTGGAGAAGGATGAGCCGATCGTGGATTCGGTTGTCCGGGAGATTCAGGAAGAAACGGGACTTACCATCGAGGATCCCGTCCTCTGCGGCGTGAAGAACTGGATTGACGAGGATGGCATACGCTATATCGTGTTCCTGTTCAGGGCAGAGAAGTTTTCCGGAACCCTGACCTCATCGTCAGAGGGACAGGTGTTCTGGGTGGAGATAGACCAGGTCCTGGATCTTCCCTGGATCTGGGGGATGGACAAACTGATGAGGATATTCGCGGGCGGAGAATTCTCAGAGTTCTTCCTGAATGCGAAGGACGGATGGGCTCCTTTGATGAAGTAAAAACTGGGTGGATACCGGGTCTGAGACTTTGCAGGGCAAATCCTCCTGGCCATGTGTATAAATGCGGATCCACCCGGATCGAATTCTGGCAGCTGTCCAGTCGCAAGCTCCTTTCCAGCTACGAATTCGATCAGAAAACTGAGCAGCAAAAATGCTGAGGAAATGATCTGAGTTTTGCCAACTGGCGAGCGCGAGGATCTGCAGAAAGGTGTGAGCGTATCATCCAGAAGATCCGGCAGATTCTGATGCGTTTGAGTATATGAAGGTGTATACTTGGATTGTTTCTGTACTTTCCTGTATTATTGCGGGCCACGAAATCCAGATCCTGGATTTGGATTTCAAGGCGACTGAAGGATGAGAGTCAGAGATGAAGCGTATTTTATTAATCGCAGTGAAGGAAGCCCTATTGGAGTTGTTTTCTCAGGCACTCTCCACTGACTATGAACTGGAGCATGTCAAGTCAGAGAAAGAGGGCCTTTCCATCCTGGAGGCTGATAGCCAGCATTATGCGGCGGTCCTGATCGAACTGGCGCTGACCAGAGAGAGCGGATTCAGATTCGCTGATGAGATTGAGGGACGCCTGAAGTTTTCCTCAATCCCCATGATCGCGATCTCAGATCTTCCTCCCACGCTTCTGGACATGGATTGCTTTGAACACAGTTTTCTTGATCTGATCACTGTTGATTCTCCAGCGCCTCTGATCCGCAGGCGCCTCTGGAATGCGGTCCGCGCCAGGGATTTCCTCGCGAACCGCCAGATTGAATCCATGTTGAAGGAACTGCCTTCCAACATCTACCTGAAGGATGCGGAAGGACGCTATCTCTTTTCGAGCCACTACTGGAGACATCTGGATATGGGGGATGATCCGGATTGGACAATCCTGGGGAAGACGGATCTGGAGGTCCGCAGGGATAAGGAAAACGCAAGGAAGGCGATGGAGTCGGACCGCCGCATCCTCGAGACCGGGAAAGGAGCTGAATATATCATTGAGGAGAATGAGGATGGCATCAGAGAGTTTCTGCAGCTGATCAAAAAGCCGGTCTATGACGAGCAGGGCAGGATCTGCGGGATCATCGCCCTGATCAACAACGTGACGGACTACCAGCTCATGAAGCTGGAACTGGAGAGACAGGCAAAGACGGATCAGCTGACCGGCCTTTTGAACCGCTCGGCCCTGAAGAAGCAGATCACGAGCATTCTGTCTGAGGACGGGGATCTGGAACAGAGTGCCCTGCTGATGATCGATGCGGACTATTTCAAGGCCATCAATGATACATTCGGGCATACCGTCGGAGACCACGTTCTGGCAGAGATTGGCTGTGTTCTCAGAGAAGTCTGCGGCCCGGATGATATCGCGGGCCGGATGGGCGGGGATGAATTTCTGCTGTTTATGAAGAGGGCGGGAGAAAGGGAAGCCTGCTTGCAGGCGAAGAAGATGCAGCTGAAGATTTCGGACCGCTTTCTGGGCACTCAGCTGGAAGGCCATGTTTGCTTCTCTATCGGGATTGCGCTGTATCCCGAAAATGGCAGGCAGTTTGAGGAGCTTTACAGAGCCGCGGATACGGCTCTCTATCATGTAAAAAATGAGGGACGGGGGGGCTTTCGGGTATGCAGATCCTGGGAGCCTTCAGACCCTATGAACCCACGGGGGATTTCATCATAGACACATGGATTCCGAAAGACGACTGCGCGAAGGCCTTTCGGAAGTTCTGTTCCTGACGATATGGAGATCCATGTATGGGGAGAGAGCGTCGTACACGTTTTCTGCAGGCATGGATCTCCTGATTCTTTTATTATGGAGGAATAATGAGTAACGAAAATCGGGAAGCCATTGTCTTCAAAAAAGTATCGTTCAGAGATAAGCTGGTAAACCGGATCATCGGAAAGCATCTCTCGAAGCTTGACATTCATGTCCCATCTGATGTGATGGAGAGAAGAATGGAGAGTCTTCAGGGGAAGCAGACGCCCTTTGATCTGACGGATGCCTTTGTGGAAGACCTGGAGAAGACCCTTTCCTATCACATGCAGACGAGTCGGAGCAGCTTTGACGTGGATGGCTTTCCCTGCTATGTTTTCCGTCCGGCGGAATGCGGGAAGAAGAAGGTCCTTTACTTTACCGGAGGGGCTTTCTACCAGGAACCCACAGGCTACCACATCCGCTGGATTGACAGCTTTGCCCTGAAGGCGAAAGCGGAGCTGATCCTCGTCGATTATCCGAAGAGCCCCACGCATCACTACGCAGACACTTATGCGATGGCGGAGAAGGTCTACGCACAGGTTCTGAAAGAGAGCCAGGCGGAGGATATCGTGCTCATGGGGGATTCTTCAGGCGGAGCGATCTCTTTGACGCTTCCCCAGTACTTCGCCTCCAGGGGACTCAGGAAACCCGGATCTGTGATCGTCTTTTCCGCCGCCTGCAGCATCATGGAAAAGAATCCGGAGCAGGATGCCTATCAGAAAAAAGACCCGATGCTGATCGGGGATTCTGTGTCGATTCCGACGCGCTACTGGCGGGAGGGATACCGTGAGAAGGATGGTGTCATCAATCCCATGGATTTGAATCTGGCAGAGCTGCCGAGGACCCTGATGATCAGCGGAGACGCGGATATCCTTTATCCGAGCGGCAGAGACTTTGCCAGGAAGGCTGTCAGGGAAGGGGCTGATCTGAAGCTCTATGTCTTCAGGGGAATGTACCATGTCTTCGAGATCTACTATCAGCTGAACGCCGCAGGGGAAGCGTCGGATCTGGCAGCAGACTTTCTGAATGCGAAGG
>CADBUA010000151.1 GCA_902797665.1 uncultured Lachnospiraceae bacterium
CAAATTATCGATAATTTTCGTCACTTTACAAGTCCGCCTTTTGTGCACAAGTGACAAGGCCGGGGTCATCCAGGGCTGTTAACGTTAATCTCTTGTGAAATAGCCCAATAGGAACTGGAATGGCTCCCTTTTCTTAGGCATGATGACAGGGCACTCCAGATCGGATCGGGCTTTCCCATATCCATATCCATACCCATTCCCATTCCCATCCCCATGCTCATGCCCATACCCCAGATCTCATATCCCACGCGAAGCTGGCAGAAAGTCGATCCGTATCAAAAAAGACCGGTTTGTCCAAACCGGTCTTTTTATTCATTTGAAATCAATAAAATATTCTATTCTTATTCTGATCTATATTATACTATACTATGATATCCTATCATTCTATATATTATATTATATTATGCTATGCTGTATTATAATCTATAATATCCTATCATATACTATTTTTATATATGTCACTTCTTTAGCGGTGTCTATGCTGAAAGATATTGATTGAAACTGGAACCTTCAGGGACCGTTTGCCTTGTCATCGGGTTGCAAAACTCAGACTGCTGATAATCTCCTGCGCCTCGTTTTCGGTATCTTCGCCATCCAGCCAGAATACGACTTCCACAAATTCATCTCCGCCGTCAAGGATATACGTCAGTGTTTCATATTCCTGCCCGTCATAAAGCTCTCTGGCCCTGTAGGATGCAGCATCTATCCCGTTCATCTTCAAATCTGTCACAATGTCAAAGGCGCTCTCATATTCGGCTGCTTCCTGCTTTGTATATTCCGCCAGGTCTTCCGGATAGCCCTCCTTGCTGAACTGATAAATGTCAAAGTCGAGCAGCCTGTCCGGGCTCTGCAGGTAAGCCACCAGGCCATCCTGAATCTCTTCTTGAGTCCGCTCTCCTTCGCTGTAATCTGCAGGTATTTCCATCGTATAGGCAGAAGTTCCCAGCTGCAGGATCCTTTCTGACACACGCGCTCCATCCTCTTCTTCCGGAGCCCTGTCCCCGAAAGCGCCAAGCAAAGCACCGATCTCCGGAAGCTCCTCTGTCACTGTCGTGAACAGCGTGCCGAT
This sequence comes from uncultured Lachnospiraceae bacterium, assembly GCA_902797665.1. Taxonomy (GTDB): domain Bacteria; phylum Bacillota; class Clostridia; order Lachnospirales; family Lachnospiraceae; genus Porcincola. The sequence goes on from CADBUA010000151.1 coordinate 1,070, forward strand.
TCCGTTTGTCATAAAGTCCCCTATGAATCCACCTGCAGCGTCACTGCCGGACAGAAGCTCTTCAACAGGCAGAATCGTCTTGCTTTCGGTATTCATTTCCAGTGTACGTACTGCTTCTTCATCATAAGTTATGGTGATCGTCAGTAATGGCTTCTCCTGATCCATGAAAAACAGCTCACACAGGCTCTGTTTTCCTTCATTCTGGCAATTGCAGCCAAAATACAGATCATCAATAGCACATGAGGCATTCATAGTGCCATTTGAATATGCAAACATCATTTCCATATTTGGCTCTTCATTTCCATTGAAGGTCATCACGGTGCTGTCTTCATCATACAGCATGGTATATTCAAAAGATGGCGTATCCTTGCCCGCATAGGAAGACTTCCCTGTTAAGTAGAAGTTTTCACCGCCTTCGCTGTTCGTATAGAACTCCGCAGAAGCTTCATCCGGAAAATGCCCGATCCACTCTTCAAAGCCGGCCCTGAATTCTTCCTCAATGAATTCCGCCCCTGAATACTGCATCGCGGATCTGATCGCAGAGAGAACAGCCTCATCCGCCATCATCTCATCCATCAAGGATTCTGCCGCTTCCTGTATAGCCTGAATATCGACCGTCACCGGAACCATCGTATCAAACAGATACCCGTCAATTTCATACTCCCCCGGCAGCGGTTCCCCCGGCACAGCCGCCTGAGCACATGCTTCAGAAAAACGCGTGAAATAGCCGGCGAAGATTTCCGACATTGCCCCCATGTCCGTAAAGTTCATCCCGTCGCCGCTTCCGGACATGCTCCCGGCAAACTCTTCCATCATTTGCGTCAGCGTTTCCGTTGATGCGCTGAGCGCATAATTCGGAAACAGGGTACTCAAAAGCGTAATGCCCTCTTCATCCGTCCTGACTCCAAGAGACATGGCTTCTTTGCCATTCAGGTTCAGGGTCAGCTGTCCTCTGTCCTCCAGAATGGCAGCATCTACATCCAGAGCTTCCAGCAGGGCTTGCGCAAGGCTGATGATCTGGATCTGCTCCTCAGGGACACCAAAGGATGCGGCCAGTTCCGCGGCGCAGTCCTGATCAAGCCCTGCTCTGATATTGATGCTTCCTGCAGATACAGCAATACAGCATGCCAGTGTGATCCAGGCCGCAGCAAAAGCAGCACTGATCTTTTTCATGTTTCTTCTCATAACCTTAATCCTTAATCCTTAATCCCCCTCTTTTCGTCCAATAATCTTCACAATGCTCGAAGCAATGACGCCGATCAGCATTGCGATCCAGCTGCGGTCCCACCCGCCAAGAGCCCCCCAGATTGCAGTGACTGCGACAGCAACCAGAACAATAATGGATGCTACCTTGTTTGTACTCAGTTTCATACCTCATTCCTCCTTTCATAATTGAAATTTTCATCTATATCACGCATAGATTTCCACCTTCTCAGCTCCTCATTCATTCTCTTCACCTTATGCTTAAAGATCAGGCTCTGAAGCAGCCAGATCATAAAATACACAAAAACCAGTATGCCCGACATGATCCAGCAGTCAGGGTCCGTTGGTGAAAACCACCCGAGAGAAAAAGCGATTGTATAATAAGTCCCCATTGTAATGACAAAATGCGTGACCGTAGCGCGTACAATCCCCCATTCTTCGATCTCATAGATCGCGCTCGATCCATTTGCCACCATCCCAAGCACACCGCTCAAAAGCAGATGCACTATCATCGCACCTGACCCGTCCGATGCCCCCGGTGCATCGCCTGACAAAAAAAGCCAAAACCCCGTGCCTACAAATATTCCCAGGATCATGCCAATCGCACCTAAAACGACCGCTTTTTTCCAAATCTCTTCCATATCCTGCCCTCACTTCTGCCAACATGTCAGTTTCTGCTCAATTTCATGAACATACCTTCTCGCCACATAAGTAATACTCTCGTCTTCGAAGGTGATCTTAATCGTTCCTGACAGGCTGAAATCGAAAGCTTCAACTTTGGTCATATTCACAATCTCAAACCTGCTGATCCGAACAAAGGATTCCTGGTCGAGGGCTTCTTCCAGATCCCTGAGTGCGCATCTGGCCGTATAAGCATTCTCAATGGTTCGCACGATCAGCTTTCTGTTCTCGGTGTAGATCCGAATGATATCCTGCTGGCCGAGGATCTTCCTGCTGTCTCCCTGATACACGATGATCCTGGGATGCCGGTTTCTGGCACACCGCTCAACGGCAAGGACAATATCCTCAACAAGAGCCGATCTCTCCTCGGCTTTGATGATCACCTCAATTCCGTCGACAGAAGGATCTTTTTCTACGCGGACAGCTACGTTGTTTTTCATATGATTTCCTCGTCACTGCAGGTTCACGGATCACGGAAACACTTTAGTGATAGTATTCCTGCGGTGTATTCAGCCCAGCTGAATTCCCGGGCCTAATACAAAGATCTCGAATAAAAACAGGATCAAGCCGATAAAAACAACTCCATAATTTGCCTTCCGGGGCAAATGGTAGAGAAATAATTCTTTTTTCGGCGGCTTTACCAGATAACCGGTATACAGAAAGCCCCAGAAGAAGGGGATCCACATCATATTGAACAGGAGTCCAAGTCCGATACTCAGTTCGCCGGTCTTCCTCATTGGGGAAACCGCAGTGCAGATCATTCCTAAC
>CADBUA010000152.1 GCA_902797665.1 uncultured Lachnospiraceae bacterium
AAAAATGCAGTTTAATTCAGAATTAGTTTTTATGATCTGTATTTATATTATTTCTTACATCTGATTTTTATACATTAAGCTATTGAGTTTTGAAATTCATGTTCTCATCTCATTCAAACTAATTCCATCTCTTTCCTTTCCTCTCTTCCCCCACTCCTTTTCGTTTCTTTCCTCCCCTCCCCCTTTTCGTTTCTTTTCTTTCCTCTCCCACTCCACTCCTCTTCTCTTCTCTTCTCTTTTCTCCTCAGATCCTGAACATTCTGTGAAAAAGGGGCGGAGCTTGAATTCTTCGTTGACAATAAATGAACGAACGTTTAATATAACCCCATCAAGCAGGGAGGCAGGAGATGCGCAGGAGAGACGATGAAAAACAGAGAAGAATCAAGGACGCGGTGATGCAACTGATCCTTGAGGAAGGATTTGCGGGGGCATCCATCTCAAAAATCGCGAAGCGCGCCGGCGTGTCCCCCGCGACGGTCTATATCTACTACGAGAACAAGGACGAGATGCTGCGGGAACTTTACCTGGAGTACGCGGAGGATTCTTTTACCTACCTGACTGAACACACGGATCCGGAGATGGACGCGTCCGAACTGATTGAGACGCTGATGCGGTCCTACTATGCCTACATCCATGAGCACAGGGAAATCTACAGCTTTGTGGATCAGTTCTCACACTGTCCGGCCCTGTCGGACAGCTGTTCAGCGCAGAGTACGAGCTGTGCTCTGTTTCGGCTCATCGATGAGAAGAAGCGGGAAGGCGAGATCCGAAATGTCAGTGATGATTCGATTGCCACAGTCCTCTTCTATCCGGTGAAGGCGGTGGCGATGATGAACCGGGGGTCGGGGAAAGACTCTGATATCCTGGACGAGGTGATTGAACTGATTAAGCAGGCCCTCCTCCTCTAGGAGACTAAGATGAGAAGATTAGCCTGAAAACTGATCTGGATGGGAATGCCTGGATGGGAATGGCCTGAATAGGAATGCCCTGGATGGGAATGCCTGGACAGGAAATGCCTTTAGAAACAATCCAATTACAGGAAATATGGGGGTGTTGTCCTCTTAGAGGGGTACCCTCTTCTATTTCGAACAAATATAAACGAGCATTCACTTATACCTGCCTTCTGAGTCTCAGCATTTGAGACTTCAGATGCGGCGGGCAGTCTTCGTCTCACGGCGAATCCTGTATCTTCTGGTATTCAGGACTTCGCCTGAGTCTGAGGGAAAAAGGAAGCCGGAAAGGAGATTTTATGTCGGAAATGACCTACCAGTCGGCTGTTGTGCTCCCAGTAGCGGACACATTGCTTTTGCCGCGCACAAGCACCTTTGTGTATGTGGAAAATATGAACAAGGTATTTTTGAGCTGCCTGGAAGACTCTGATGCGCTTCATGTGGCAGTCCCACTCCGGAAGAATACAAATGGCCTGCATGAGGAGGACTATCACCACATCGGCGTGACCTTTCAACTGATGAGCTATCAGGAGAAGGAGAAAGGGATCCTCCTCAAGATTGATCTTAAGGAGCGGGCAGCAATCCACCGGATCGTGATGAACCAGGGAATTCCCTATGCGGATCTGACTTATTTCCCAGACAAACAGGATCTTGAGGAGACGATGCAGGAACAGATGCTCTCCTACTTGAAAGAGATTGTTCGCAGCGTCAGCAGCCGCTTCCAGGGGGCTGCCATGTACATGAAAGAACTGGACCAGATCAATGATGTTGACTCGATGATCGTGTGGCTGAGCCGATCGGTTCCGATGAGCAATGAGGAGAAGTACGAGTATCTGAAGACTGATTCCCTCAGGGAACGGAGCCTTCACTTCATGGATGCTCTCCTCAAGCAGAAAGAGGCTGTGGACTGGAATATTGAGCTCAATGAGCGGATTTCGAATAAGTCCAACCGCTACTACCGGGAACAGGTCCTCCGGGAGCAGATGAAAGCCATTGAGGAGGAGCTTGGCAGAGGAGAGGATTCTGAGTCCGGGAGCAAAAAGAAGGACTACCGGGAGAGAATTGAGGAATCCGGCATGAGCGGGGAGATCAGGAAGGCTGCGCTGGAGGAAGTGGACAAGCTGAAAGCGCAGCCGCAGGGCTCTCAGGAGACTTCCGTGATTCAGAATTATCTGGAATTTCTTCTGGCCCTTCCCTGGAAAAAGGCGGAGCGTGTTGAGCCTGACCTGAAAAAGGCAAGAGAGATCCTGGATGAAGATCACTACGGCCTGGAGAAGGTCAAAAAGAGAATTGTGGAGCATTTGGCTGTCATGAAGCTCCGAAAGGACAACAAAGGCTCCATCCTTCTTCTTGTCGGACCTCCTGGAACCGGGAAGACAAGCCTTGGCAGGAGCATTGCCCGGGCACTGGACCGGAAGTATATCCGCCTGAGCCTTGGCGGGATCCGGGATGAGGCGGAGATCCGTGGGCACAGGAGGACCTATGTTGGGGCGATGCCCGGAAGGATTCTCAATGGGATCAAGCGTGCGGGAAGCACGAACCCCGTCATGGTGCTCGATGAGGTGGATAAACTGATGGCGGGTGGATTCTCCGGGGATCCCTCTGCGGCCCTTCTGGAGGTTCTGGATCCTGAGCAGAACAGTACTTTCACGGACCACTACCTGGATCTGCCCTATGACCTGTCTGATGTCTTCTTCATCGCGACGGCAAATTCCCTGGATACAATCCCGGCGCCTCTCCTCGACCGCATGGAGGTGATTCAGATCTCCAGCTATACGGAGCTGGAGAAGTTCCATATCGCAAAGGAGCACCTGCTGCCGGAGGTTCTGACAGAGACGGGACTCACAGCTGGCGACCTTCAGCTTCCTGATGATACATTGAAGACTGTGATTTCGGACTATACCCGGGAGGGCGGTGTC
>CADBUA010000153.1 GCA_902797665.1 uncultured Lachnospiraceae bacterium
AACTACAGCTGCCGGAAGGAATCCCCTGCCGGCGTTTTTGCTTGTTGGAACTGTTGGATGCCAATCGATTTTCTGCGACTTTCTTTCCCTTCTGGGCCAGTCTTTGCGACACAATCCCATACATGACCGGAACTGGCGGACCTGACCTGACCTTGATCTGATCTGAGGGCTGGGGTGATCGACTCTGATAGGACGTAATACGTTGCACGACAGAAAAATGGGAAAGACAGCCATTTAAATCTTATTTATTCACGTAATATGTAATAAAAATTTTAAAAGAAAAATTCATCAAAAAGACAAAAATGAGATAATGAAATTAGAACATAATAGCAAGAATATAATTCTGGATATATAAAAACAAAATTGAAAAAAGTTACAGAATAGAAGGGACAAAGAGCGGAAACTTTAGGGGATATCGGCCGCATGACCGTAAGTTTCGGCCGAAAAGTGCACGAATCGGCGGATTTCTCTGTTGCCAAGTTGTCCGACGTATGCTTTAATGAAATTGCTGAGGTATAGTGATGCGGAAACGGGAAACGTTTACCTATTCTGTGTCCGCGATCATTAGCGGCGAAGGAGATCAGGAGAAATGATAGACAGCAGGAAGATGTCGGATCAGATCGTGGATCTGATTATCGGAAAGATAACCGACGGAACCTTCAAGAAAGGGGGGAAAATCCCCAACGAGTTTGAGCTTGCGCTGGAACTCGGTGTCGGGCGCGGAAGCGTCCGGGAAGCAGAAAAAATCCTGATGTCGCGGAACATTCTTGTGATCAGGAGGGGATACGGGACTTTCGTAGCGGATCATCCGGGTCAGGTGGAGGACCCTCTGGGGTTCAAGTTTTCTTCGGACAAGAAAAAACTGTTGGACGATGTCAATGAGCTTTGTCAGTTCCTTCTGCCGGAAATCGCTGCGCTCGCCGCGGAGCGTGCCAACAATATGGAGAAGAAAGATCTCGAAGATTCTGTAGATAAAATCAAGGTTGCTATTCAGGAAAGGCGGGACCACAACAATGAAGATCTGAAGTTTCTCCAGCAGATCGCGGTGTGTGCCCACAATGAGGCCATGACGGATATTGTTCAGGTCTTCGGGGCCAGCTTCCTGCCGATTCTGGAAGAGACAGGGAAGCATTATGGGGCTGAAGACAGTGACTCTTATGAGAGGATCCTGGGGGCCATCATCGATGAAAACACACATGCGGCCTATTCCGCTATGCGGGAGTATCTGTCAGAGGCATTCCACGAGAGATCGAAGAAGAAAAAGAGCACAGCCGGGAGAAAACGGAAGGCTGGAGATGAAAAAGGCTGATTGGTTTTGCCACGGTATCCTACATCGTATGCCCTTCATTTTCCACTATCTCCAGTTTTTTTCGGAAGCGCTGGAGGATCCATCCGGTCAGATACATCTTCATACCTGAATCCGGATCGGGATATCTGCCTGAAAGAAGCATCCAGTTTGGAAGTTCAGGTTCTGTATCGGCATTTGCTTTACATGTACAGAACCCGGGAAATATAGTACTATATGTTCAGACAGGTTAATGAGCGTGATAGGCGCGGCTTTGCCTGGAGAAAATCAAAACACAAGCAGGAGGATGAGATGGACAAGATTTATGAAAGATTTCAGCAGATCGGTGTGATTCCGGTCATCGCAATCGATGATGCGAAAGATGCGGCACCTCTTGGCAGAGCTCTCTGCGAGGGCGGTCTTCCGGCAGCAGAGGTGACATTCCGCACGGCAGCAGGTGAGGAGACCATTCGCACTATGGCGAAGGAGTTCCCGGAGATGCTGGTTGGTGCAGGTACCGTTCTGACCATTGACCAGGTCAATCGCGCGATTGATGCGGGTGCAAAGTTCGTTGTCAGTCCGGGTTTTGATCCGAATATTGTACAGTACTGCATCTGGCACGGCATTCCGGTCTGCCCTGGAACCTGCACCCCGAGCGAGATGCTGGCTGCCATGGATATGGGACTTGATGTTGTGAAGTTCTTCCCGGCGGAGCCGGCGGGTGGACTCAATTTCATCAAGGCTGTGACCGCTGCCTTGACCACAATCAAGATCATGCCGACCGGTGGGATCAACCTGACAAACCTCAGGGATTATCTCGCCTATGACAAGATCCTCTGCTGCGGTGGAACCTGGATGGTTAAGAAGGACCTGATCCGTAATCAGGAGTTCGATAGAATCCGCCAGATTTCCGCTGAAGCGGCTGCTATCGTGAAGGAGATCAGAGGCTGAGAAAATCTCAACTGACTGTCCAGTCCACTTTGGCCGCTTGTCGCCAAGCGTGGTAATACAGTTCAAAAGCCATTTTAGAAGCCGCTGTTGATTCGGCTTTTCAGTGAAAAAGACAGAAAGGTCCTGCCGGCAGGACTCCGGGGATCTAAGGTATGTCCCCGGGCATACGATTATGAGATACGCCGACAAGGCGATGAGGGAGAAATCATGGATCTGAATCTGAGACCTGCAAACGAATGTGCATTTGATGCGGTATCCCTGGGCGAGGTTATGCTGCGCCTGGATCCGGGTGAGGGTAGAATTCGCACCGCGAGATCTTTCCGTGCCTGGGAGGGCGGCGGAGAGTACAACGTAGTCCGCGGCCTTCGCAGATGCTTCGGCATGAAGACGGCTGTTATCACCGCTTTTGCGGACAACGAAGTCGGCAAGCTGATGGAAGATTTTATCCTCCAGGGTGGAGTTGACACCTCCCTGATCAAGTGGATGAAGACCGACGGAATCGGCCGCATCTGCAGAAACGGCCTGAACTTCACCGAGAGAGGCTTCGGAATCCGCGGTGCTGTCGGCTGCTCTGACCGTGCCAATACCGCTATTTCCAAGGCGACTCCGGCAGACTTCGATTTTGAGCACATCTTCGGAGAGCTTGGCGTGAGATGGCTTCACACCGGTGGTATCTACGCTGCCCTCTCGGAGCAGGCCTGCGAGACTGTCATCGAGGCGATCAAGACCGCGAAGAAGTATGGGACTGTGGTTTCCTACGACCTGAACTATCGTCCGTCCATGTGGAGTGCCATCGGCGGCCTGGACAAGTGCCGTGAGGTCAACAAGGAAGTCGCCAAGTATGTCGATGTCATGATCGGCAACGAAGAAGACTTCACTGCTTGCCTTGGCTTCGAGATCGAGGGCAACGATTCGAACCTGAAGGAACTGAATCTGGACGGCTACAAGAAGATGATCAACACTGCGGCTGAGACCTATCCGAACTTCAAGGCAGTCGCTACAACTCTGAGAACTGTCCGCACCGCTACGGTTAACGACTGGAAGGCCATCTGCTGGGCAGACGGCGAGATCTACAAGTCTCAGGAGTACAATGGACTGGAGATCATGGACCGCGTCGGCGGCGGCGATTCCTTTGCTTCCGGTCTTGTATATGGCCTCATGACCACGCAGGATGCGCAGCAGGCTGTTGATTACGGCGCAGCTCACGGCGCTCTGGCGATGACCACACCGGGCGACACCACCATGGCAAGCAAGAATGAGGTTGAAGCCATCATGAGCGGCGCTGGCGCGCGTGTGAAGAGATAAGGAAGAGACTTTTATCGCTCTGAAGGGTTTCCGACAAAGGCTTTGTCGGAAGAGTTTTTGAAGCTTTGCGGGAAAAGACGCTCAAAAAAGAAGGAGCAAACCTTCCGGCATAGATCCTTTGACTTGGCGTAAGATTGGGATAGAAACCACAATCAATTAAAAGAAGGCAGTGAGGCCGGGCAGGTTCTGAAATGGATCTGTCCGGCCTTTTACACTTGCACTAAACTTGTACTCTGGCTCCTATTTTGCCTTTATATTTATTTCTATATTATATTTATTTAATCTTTATACTTATAATTTTGTTCATTTCTATTAATTTTAACTATAATCATTACTATTAATATTACTGTTGTTATCACTATTACCATCATCATTAATGTTTATACTACTATTATTATTGCTGTTCTTGTATTTCGGTTGTATTCTATCGCCGCCTCTGCCCCGCTTCCTCTGTCCCTATCTGAGAGATTCTGGCATATTTCGTTTCAACTGAGAGGAGAGTTCAAATTTGCCTGATATACAGATTTAATTATCTAATATACTAAGGAATTTCAGTAGAATTGTCAGGTGACCTAATCTGGCCCAGTCCACCGACAAAAATTCTTGGCTCAAATCGGGATAGGTGGGGCATCACTGCCCCAGCCTCCCACAGATCCTTGCATGCCCAATTCAGGCACACGGCTCCTCAGTAAGCCTTTTGGTTCGAGGTGTAGATGTTCACCCTGATGTGAGCATCAACGAGCCGATCCCTCATCATGTTTTTGCCACTGTAAAGTTTTACACCGTGCTAAAGTGTAAAGAAATCATTAGCAAATATTTGTCTAAACAAGATAACTTCCGAAACGATTTCTCCGAAGATAATATGTGACCAGTAAAAATGCCGCAAAACCTTGAAAATAAAGGCTTTGCGGCGTTTTTTGGCCAAAAGTGTAAAGAAATCTTAGCAAGTCGGTCCCGAGCCGGATTAGAAGAGTGTAAAATTTTACACCAGTAAAAACACATGAAAAAACTAATGATCCGGAATTAATTACTGCAATCACGGACTTTATGAAAGTCTACGTCCCAGTCGTAAGACGGAGAAGCCCAAACACTGTGAAATCCTATGGAAGCGCCCTAAATTCCTAATGACGGACGGACACCCGCTGCAGAGCCCCTGGAGAGGCTACCTGGACACACTGGCAGAGGGCTACCGGCGGTTCGGGTTCAACCCCTGTCAGCTGGAACTTGCCGTGAAAGAAGCGAAGGAGGGATCAAGATGAATTTCCCAAACAGAGAAACTGTGGAGCGGCTGAGGCGGGAATACCCCGCCGGGTGCTGCGTGGTGCTGGATGAGATGGACGACCCGTACACCAAGATTCCCATCGGCGCGCAGGCGACTGTGACCGGGGTGGATGACGCCGGAAACATCATGTGCGCGTGGGACATGGGAAGCTCCCTTTCCGTCGCCTATGGTGCGGACCGCTGCCACAGGGTCGCCACCGAGGCGGAGGCTAAG
>CADBUA010000154.1 GCA_902797665.1 uncultured Lachnospiraceae bacterium
CCTCCCGGAGGTCCCCCTCCAGAATGGAGATCTCCGCCTCCTCTCCGTTGAGAAGGACACTCCGCTCCGCCAGGCTGCAGCTTCTGGGATTGATCTCAAGGCCGGTGAAATGAATCACACCGCCGGATCTCTGCTTCCAGCGCTCATCCATCAGGATCGGGATCACCCCGTTTCCACATCCGAGATCCAGCACCCGGCTGCCTCCCCTGAGGCAGGCCATGGAAAAAGCCGCCAGCAGCACCGCGTCCATCCCAAAACAGAAAAGAGCTGGATTCTGAAGAATCTTTGCCCCGTTCCGCCGAAGATCGTCCAGCCTTTCCCCTTCCCTCAGTTCGATCATGCTCCTCCCCCGACAAAGCCCCCAGGCTCAGATGCCCAGAAAGGTCTTTTCTATCGTTTAGCGCCAAGCGCGCTCACTCATGCCTGCCGCTCTGACCTGCAGGCAGAAAGATCGCTGTAACTGTCCAGTCCGCTTTGACCGCTGTTCGCCGGGTGAGGTCATACAGTTCAAAAGGAAAGGCTGGGGTGCGCATTGAAAGCGACGACAGGGGCCTGCGCCCGGCTAAATGCCTGCAGGCGCCTGCGGCTTTACAGCTACAGATCGTTTTCTCCATGCCCGGTTCACAGGAGCACCGAACCCGTATCCTTCTCATTCATGACCCAGTGTGCGGCCCCTTCCTCCGGCCTGACATACAGAATAAAGGACTTAATGTCCCGGATCTTCCCTTTGTACTGCGCAATCCAGGCATTTCTGCAGCGTTCAGCGAGATTTGAAAGATCGATGTCTTCCTCGCCATACTGAAGAATGACCGTGGGATTCTCCGATGCCTTTTCCGACGCTCTCTCAGCTGCCATTTTCTCCGCAGACAGAGACCGGTTCCATTTTCCGCCTGCCGCTTCAGAGGATATACCCTCCTTTGGGCTGAACACCTCTCGAGCGCTTTCCCGCTTTCTGAAAGTCTTCTCCGGAGGAACTTCCTCCAGCGGAGTTTCTTTCTGAAGCGTTCCCTTCACAAGATCCTCTGCGGGGGATGCTTTTTCAGTTTTATGCGCTGCCTCCTCCTTCGAATGAGGCTCCTGTCCTTTCCGCCACATCGGGCCCTTACCCGTTTTCAGCCACTTGTACTCGACCCCCAGTGCTTTGGCCAGAAGCTCGAGTCTGTCATTTGAAGGAATCCCTGCCCCCCGCGAGTAATTGCAAAGTGTTGTGAAGGAGAAGCTGGTCTCATTCGTGAAGTATTCCGTGCTTCGCTCCATCAGCGCGGCCAGGGTGAAATTCTTTTCTTTTCTTGCCAATCTGAGCCGATCCTCAAAACCCTGCACGGCTTTCATATTCATCCCGTCATCCCTCCCACAGCCTCTCCCCTCTTTGGAGACATTATAGCACACGAAACCAGATTATTTCTGATAACACCACCCATTATGCTAAAAATGCCCTACTATTCCCCTATATGATCTGCTCATCTTATGGGGGTTCTCTGAGGCAGCGCCCTCCCCTGAAGGAGTGATTTCAAAGATCCGGTTTCCGGCTCCGTTTTTCCCCCTCGATTTCCGGGGTCTCCTGAAGTCCGTAGATATTGTCCCCCTTCTTCGGCTCGTAAACCGCAGCCTTGATAAGGCGATCGAGCAAGTCAAAAACCTCTCCGTAAGGGGACTTCAACGCGGACTTCAGGGTCTTCCAGCGCTTCAGTTCCTTTACGGGAGCTCCATTTCCCTCAGCCATTTCACTCATATCGTAGAAAACACTGCCGGTTGAGACAATAAAAAACTCCTCAGGCTTCCCAAACGGGGGGACGATATAGAAAGCCGTGATCCAGAGTTCCTTCCCGTCTGTATCGCTGATCACCGCCTCAGCGGAGAGATTGGTCTCTACACCGCTGGAGGTCCACTTGTGGTACTCAATATCGTTTATGTTCATCTCCCAGCTCCTGTAAATGCCCGGCGCAGGGTCTTATCCATCAGCTCGAGCGGCGCCTTTACGCCGGTCCAGAGCTCGAAGTTGAGCGCGGCCTGCTGCACCAGCATGCCGGTTCCGGAGAAGGTCCTGGCACCCATCTGACGTGCTTTCTGAAGAAACAGCGGATCAACCGGATTGAACACCACATCCGAGACCATCATCCCGGGGTGGATCGACGCATAGTCAATATCCGGGCAGCTGTCGGAATCAGGCATCAGCCCCACCGGGGTGGCATTGATCAGAATGTCCGTTCCCTCCGGCACCCTGACCCTTCCTTCCCAGGGAAGGCAGACGGCGGAGGCCTCTGTCTTTGCAGAGAGGAGATCCGCCAGATCCTGCCCTCTCGCAGCATTCCGGTTGATGATCGTGATGGCGGATGCTCCTGCCAGGGCGCACTCCACCGCGATGGCGCGGGCCGCACCACCGGCGCCGAGCAGGGTGATCCTGCTGTCCTTCAGGGAGACACCCTCCCGGATCAGAGAGGCGGTGAATCCTTTGCCATCGGTGTTCTCCCCGGTCAGCTTTCCGTCATCATTGACAACGGTGTTTACCGCGCCGATGATCTCAGCCGCAGGCGTGAGCATGTCCAGCATCGGGATTACGCTGATTTTGTGAGGCATGGTCAGGTTGATTCCCCGAAAGTGCATCGCGCGGACCGCCGTTATGGCCGCCGCGAGATCCTGCGGCAGGACTTTGATGGTGAGATATCGGAAGTTCAGACCCTTCGCCGTATATGCGGCCTCTTCCACAATTCCCGTGGGGTTGTCGTCCACAGGATCCCCGAACACACCCGTCAGTTCCGCTCTGAAATTAGCCATATCTCTTCCTCCTGAAACAAGAAAAATCATCTCCTCCGGAAGATCCGAATCAGGAAGATCCGAATCAATTGAAGCCCGAAACAGCGCCGGAAATGGCGGGAGCGTCGAATCTGGGGTCAGATTGTGGGAGCATGAAATGGAAACCACCGCGATATCCGGGAGCCTGAGGTTCTGCAATAGAGTTTCGGTACCTGTCCAGTCCGCTTTGCGCACTTGCTGCGTAAAGCGAGGTCATACAGTTCAAAAACAAAGGCAAAGGCCAGTCGCAGATTGAATGC
>CADBUA010000155.1 GCA_902797665.1 uncultured Lachnospiraceae bacterium
AATAAAAAGCCCGGCTGCTTCTGCAGCCAGGCTTTGATCTCATTTTCTGTTCTTTGACTGCTGTCCTGCTTTCCCCTTCCAGATCTGGAGGGGCGGAAGGGCTCCCTCACTGCTGAAAGAGCGGGGTTGAGTAATAGCGGTCACCGGAATCCGGGAGCAGGACGACAATCACCTTGCCCTTGTTTTCCGGCCGTTTCGCCAGAGAAATGGCCGCCTCGAGGGCTGCGCCGGCAGAAATTCCGACCAGAACCCCCTCCTTTTTGGCGATCAGCTTGCTTCTCTCAAAGGCGATGTCGTTGTTGATCTTGATGATCTCATCATAGATTCCAGTGTTCAGGACATCCGGGACAAATCCGGCGCCGATTCCCTGGAGCTTATGCGGGCCGCTCTTCCCGCCTGAAAGGACCGGGGAGCTCTCCGGCTCAACCGCGATCACCTTCAGCTCTGGCTTTTTGCTCTTCAAATACTCCCCGACACCGGTCAAGGTTCCACCGGTACCAACCCCCGCGACAAAGAAATCGACAGCACCGTCGGTGTCATTCCAGATCTCCGGGCCGGTAGTCTCCCTGTGGGCTTTGGGGTTCGCCGGATTGACGAACTGGCCCGGAATGAAGCTTCCGGGGATCTCCTTCGAAAGCTCCTCTGCTTTCTCAATCGCCCCCTTCATTCCCTTCGTGCCCTCGGTCAGAACAATCTCCGCTCCATAGGCTTTGAGGATATTCCGGCGCTCCACGCTCATGGTCTCCGGCATGGTCAGAAGCACCCGGTAACCGCGCGCTGCGGCAATTGAAGCCAGGCCGATGCCGGTATTGCCGCTGGTCGGCTCAATGATCACGGAGCCCTCTTTCAGAATGCCCTTCTCCTCCGCGTCCTCAATCATGGCTTTCGCAATCCTGTCCTTCACCGATCCCGCGGGATTGAAATACTCAAGTTTTGCCAGGAGCTTCGCCTCAAGCCCCAGTGCCTTCTCAACGTTTGTCAGCTCCACCAGCGGTGTATTCCCGATCAGATCCAAAATCCCCTGATATACCTTCCCCATAACGTTCTCCTCCATCCTTCGGTATTCTTTCACCCCAGTCCCGGAACATCGGCTGAAGCAGGCTGAACAGACTGATTCAGGCAAGAGACACAGCTCCCCCTCTCCGGGCCTTTTCCTTTCAACGGGATTATAATCCTACTATTCCTACCAGTCAACTAGAAATTAGAAGCATCAGCCTCTCTAAGCTCGCGGCTCGAAAAAATCTGCCTGGTAAAGTCTCAGGCCACAGTATATACAGAGGATCTATGAATGCGCCTGCGGCAAATCCGAAGATCCGCCAGTGGGATTCCTGTCAGCGTTGTTTCGGTCCTCGTCTTCCTCATAGTCATCCAGGAAGCTGTGCCGCTCCCCGTCCTTATGGTAAGCCATGACAGTCCGGAGGTTGATGTTCTGCACGCTTTTGAAGATATTGGCCTCAATGACCGGATCCTTCTGTGCAAGCTCCCTGATCAGCTCCTTCACCAGCGCCCGCTTGGAAAACCTCCTCTCCTCCCATTCCGCGGTGTTTTCCGTAAACCTGCAGGCACACTGCAGAAAGGAGAGATGATTATAATCCCGCCAGGCTTTGATATCTTTTTCCCGGCAGAGATAGAGCGGGCGGATCAGCTCCATTCCCTCAAAATGCTGGCTGTGAAGCTTTGGCAGCATGGTCTCCACCTTTCCCGCATAGAGCATCCCCATGAGGATGGTCTCAATCACATCGTCATAGTGATGGCCCAGAGCGATCTTCGTATAGCCCAGCTGCCTGGCGTTGTTGTAGAGATAGCCTCTTCGCATCCGCGCACAGAGATAGCAGGGACTCTTGTCAATGGAGGCGACCGCGTCAAAGATCCTGGTCTCAAAGACTGTCAGGGGGATCCCCAGAATCTCCGCATTCCGCTGTATGATGGTCCAGTTGTCCGCACTGTAGCCCGGATTCATGACCAGAAAGATCAGGTCAAACTTCACCGGCCCATGCCGCTGCTCCTCCTGAAGGAGTTTTGCCAGCAGAAAGGAATCCTTGCCTCCCGAAATGCAGCAGGCGATCCGATCACCTTCCTCAATCAAATGGTACTCTCGCACCGCCTTTGTGAAAGGACACCAGAGCTCTTTCCGGAACTTCTTGATGATGCTCCGCTCAATCCCAGCCAATCGAGCCTTTCTGGTTTCTTCCTCCTCCAGAAGAAAACGGCCCAGTTTCCCAGCAAGATAGGACCGCCAGCCCCCGGACAGAATCGCCAGGTCAAAGCCCTCCCTCATGAGATGGAGGCAGATCTCCCGACTTCCATTGCCGCTATTGTCCATCAAGGCATAGGAATGAGTCCTGTCAAGGCGTCCTGTGGCGCCTTCCCTGTCTTTCAGAAAGTCTGACCGCGGAAAGCTGACAGCACCTGGGCAGCTGCTGCTTCGAAATTCCTCCGGGCTTCTCAGATCGAGGATCACCCGGCCCTCTTTTCCCGCCTCCTCCACCGTCAGCATCCTCAGATTATTTTCATCCTGCATTCTTTTTCTCCGGAAATGCCAGGTCTTTCAGAATCACCTGGTCGGCATAATCGTTGATCACCTCATCCAGCCCCTTCCAGAAAGCCAGGGACATGCATTCGTCCGCTCTGGGGCAGGAGATCGGGGAATCTTCCAGGCAGGAGACCGGGCTCAGATTGCCCTCCGCGCTCCGGAGGATCTCCCCCACCGTATATTCCCCGGGATCCCGTGTGAGCCGGTAGCCGCCGTTGTTCCCCCTGCTGCTCCTGACATAGCCCGCTCTCGTCAGATAGGGCATGATCTGTTCCATATATTTGATCGTGATGCCCTGTCTCCTGGAGATATCCTTCAGGTGGATATACTCCCCGTTGTTGTTCTGCGCCAGATCAATCATAATTCTGAGCGCATAGCGCCCTTTCGTTGAAAATTTCATCTCTCCCTCTCAGGACAGTCTGTCCTCTCTCTTTCAGAAAAAGGTCTCATGTTCCAAAGCCCCGACCGAAGGCTCTTTCTGCCAGGTGTAGACATGATCCATGGAGCTTTCACAGCAATTCCCTATGAAAACTATAGCATGACAGCGCATGACGATTCAAGATGAATCTCTTTTGCGTCTTTGCTTCTGGAGACTTTGAAGCCTTCTTTCTTTTGGGTTTTGTGTCTTTTGGAGCCTCTGTTTTTTCGCTTCTCTTTCCGTAGCTGTCAAGTCTGAATCGCCTGAAGATACGCGGTCCGGAAGTCCCAGTCTGGGCTTTCAGACATAAAAAGAAGCCCCCATAATCGCTTCTGGGAGCTTCCTGAGGTTCCCGGGCAAGGCCCGGGAACGATCTTCAGTTTTCATCCATGGATATTTCAGTTATCTTCCTGGCCGCGCGTAAAGAGATGCGATCATCCAGGTCCATGCATACTGTCCAGTCTGAGGCTTCTGCGCCTTTCCCCCTTACATGGCCCTGACCTTGTCAAAGAGGTCGGTGACCGCCTTTTCCGGCTTCGGGGTGATAAGGCTCACCAGGAAAATCGCGCAGGCAGCCAGAAGGAATGCCGGCAGCAGTTCATAGATATCCCAGAGGCCGCCCAGCGGACGAAGAATGAACTTCCAGACGAAGATCATGACGCCGCCCGTCACCATACCGGCCAGAGCACCCTGCCAGTTGGTTCTTCTCCAGAAAAGGGCGAAGAGAACCAGCGGGCCGAAGGCCGCACCAAATCCAGCCCAGGCAAAGGATACAATCCGGAAGACTGAGTTGTTCGGATTCCAGGCGATGAAAATGCCGATGATGGCAATGACAAGGAGGCTGATTCTTGCGATCTGCATCAGCTTCTTCTCCGATACCTTTATGCCGAAGAAGGAGGTCAGGATATCCTGAGAGACCGAGGAAGAAGCCGCCAGAAGCTGGGAATCCGCTGTAGACATCGTGCAGGCCAGAATTCCGGACATGATCAGGCCTGCGATCAAAGCCGGGAAGAAGCCATAGGTGCTCAGTTTATCGGCAATCTCAACAATGATGGTCTCAGAGACACTGGTATTTGTCAGTTCCGGGACCACGCCGTTTCTGCTCATGCCAAGACCGATCAGACCGATCAGGATGGCCGTCCCCATGGCGATCACCACCCAGATGCTGGCAATTCTCCGGGAGAGCGTCAGCTTTTTCTCATCCTCAACAGCCATGAAACGGAGCAGGATGTGGGGCATCCCGAAATAGCCGAGCCCCCAGGCCAAAGTGGAGACAATGGTCAGACTTCCATAGGCGACAGTGCTCCCACTGCCCCAGAAGTTTGCCGGATCCGGCACATGGCTGAGGGTCAGAGAGAGATGTCCCGCCAGTCCTCTCGCGTTCTCCATGACAGCAGCCCATCCACCTGCCTGATTTGCCCCGAAAAAGAGCACAATAATCAGGGCAAGACTCATGATGATACTCTGAATCAGATCCGTCAGGCTGGCTGCCAGAAAGCCTCCTGTCATGGTGTAGAAGATGACAACCACAGATCCGACGATCATCGCCAGATGATAGTCCACCTGAAACAGGGAGGCAAAGAGCTTGCCGATGGCCGCGAAGCCGGATGCCGTGTAGGGGATGAAGAAAATGACAATAATCAGAGCAGCAACCAGGCTCAGGATCTTCTTTCCGCCAAAGCGGTTCGCGAAGAAGCTCGGGATCGTGATGGCGTTATCCGCGGCGGCCGTATAACGGCGGAGACGCTTCGCCACAAACAGCCAGTTGAAATAAGTTCCGACCGCCAGACCCACTGCAGTCCAGAAGGGCTCTGCAATGCCCGAGAGATAGGCCAGTCCAGGCAGTCCCATCAGAAGCCAGGAGCTCATGTCAGAAGCCTCTGCGCTCATCGCGGTGACAAAGGGCCCCAGCTGCCTTCCGCCCAGATAGAAATCCCCGACATTTTCGTTCTTCTTCGATGACTGAAGTCCGATCCAGAGCATCCCAAGAAGATACGCCACCATTGCCACAACAATACCAAACTCCGATACACCCATAGAATTCCCTCCATGACTTCTCCTGCCAGATCGGCAGGGTTTCGGATTCCCCCAGCGCGAAGCCCCAAAGATCGGACTGGGGGAAAAATACCTTCCCGTTTTCCTCCTCTGTTTTAACGCTTTAATGCGTTATCAGAAAAAAGGCTTGCGGGATTATACCATGAGTGGACGCGTTTTGTAAACAAAGACAGCTGCCGTTTTTATGCGACAGCTGTCTGGTATTTTAATCATTTTTTCAGTTCAATTGATCTGAATATCTTGAGTAAAACTCAAAATCAAAAAACGGCAAACGCTAATTCTCCGTGACATAGGAAAAACTTATTTCGCGTAATCTACGACTCTCGATTCGCGAATCAGACTCACCTTCACCTGTCCCGGATACTCCAGCTCAGACTCGATCTGCTTCGCGATATCCCTTGCCAGGAATACCATGTCCGCATCGCTGATCTGCTCAGGAACTACCATGATCCGAATCTCTCTACCTGCCTGAATGGCAAACGACTTGTCAACTCCCTTGAAGGAATTTGCGATATCTTCTAACTGTTTCAGTCTGTTGGTGTATGTCTCCAGAGTCTCTCTCCGAGCACCCGGACGGGCTGCTGAGATTGTGTCAGCCGCCTGCACGATGCAGGCGATCAAAGACTCCGGTTCTACGTCGCCATGGTGAGACTCCACGGCGTTGATGACAATGTTGTTTTCCTTGTACTTACGGCACAGCTGAGTGCCGATCTGCACGTGGGTTCCCTCCACTTCATGGTCAACCGATTTTCCGATATCATGCAGAAGACCGGCCCGCTTCGCCAGGCGTACATCTACACCGATCTCCGACGCAAGCAGCCCTGAAAGGCGCGCGACTTCGATGGAATGGCTCAGCGCGTTCTGACCATAACTGGTACGGAACTTCATGCGGCCGAGATACTTGACGAGCTCCGGATGGATGCCATGGACGCCCACCTCCAGGCAGGCTTCCTCACCGGCTTCCTTGATCACGTTGTCGATTTCCCGCTTTGCCTTCTCGACTGTATCCTCGATCCTTCCCGGATGGATCCGGCCATCCATGATGAGCCGCTCCAGTGCATTCCTTGCCACCTCGCGGCGGATCGGATCGAAGCTGGACAAGACCACAGCTTCCGGTGTATCGTCAATAATCAGGTCGACGCCGGTCAGTGTCTCGATTGTCCGGATATTGCGACCCTCACGGCCAATAATTCGGCCCTTCATCTCATCACTCGGCAGCTGAACCACGGAGATTGCTGCCTCAGCGACGTTATCCGCTGCACAGCGCTGGATCGCGGTCACGACAAGTTCTCTGGCCTTCTTCTGGGCCTCATCCCTCGCTTCGTTCTCGAGATCCCGGTAAAGCTTTGCAGCATCCGCCTTCGCTTCTTCTTCAACAGATTTTAAAAGATATTCTTTTGCCTGTTCGGAGGTTAACCCAGAGATTCGTTCCAGTTCCTGCTGCCGCATCCCCAGCAGTTTGTCTGCCTGGGACTGCTTCTTTTTCAGCTCTTCTTCCTTCGCGCTCACATTGGCTTCCCGACGTTCCAGAGACTCGGCTTTCTTGTCGGCGGCTTCTTCCTTCGACATGACCCGCTTTTCCAGGCGCTGCACTTCTGTCCGGCGATCTCGTGCTTCCCGCTCCGAATCATTTTTGATCTTCAGAGCTTCTTCCTTCGCCTCCAGAAGGGCTTCGCGCTTTTTGGTCTCTGCCAACCTCAGTGCTTCGTCCACAATCTTGCGCGCCTTCTCCTCCGCGCTTCCGACCGTCGCCTGATCCTGTTTGACCCGGCGGTCGACCGCGATTTTGGAGATGACGGGAATTGCGACTGCCAGTGTGATTGCGGCGGTGAGAATCACTGTCAACGCAATCGGCACAGGAGCACCTCCTTCTATAAATTTGTCAGTGCAAAAACTCAAACAAAGACATTTTATATTTTTTCACCTGCACTGTCAATCACAAAAGTTGGTCTGACATCCCGCCGATTGCGCAGTAAAGCAGCTCCAGGACAGCTCAGAAGCGCGGCAGCCTGATTATAAAAACGCATCTGATTGAATGTTCGAATCCTGAGCAGAATCCGTCTCGCAGAGCATTGCAAAGATTCGCTGGTTCTGTTCGAAATCCGTTATTCTC
Organism: uncultured Lachnospiraceae bacterium; assembly: GCA_902797665.1. GTDB lineage: Bacteria > Bacillota > Clostridia > Lachnospirales > Lachnospiraceae > Porcincola. The sequence goes on from CADBUA010000155.1 coordinate 7,120, forward strand.
TATGCGAAAATCTCTATTCAGAAATCCCATCCCGAAGCTCTTTCAGGGCTTTCTTGATTTCCCCTAAGCCAAAGCCCTTCCGCATGAGAGCAGCCATCAGTTTCTGTGTCTCCTCATTCGTCGCTTCTTCCGGATCATAGTGCCTCTTCTCAATCAGCCGGAGAATGGCGGGAAGCTCCGAGAGATCCTCTCCGCTCCCCTCCATCTCAGCCTCATAAGTCTCCAGTCCCTTCCGGATGTCCTCCTCGCTGACGCCCCGCTTTCTCAGGTCATACTCGATCTGCCTGCGGCTCTTCCGGCCAATGTTCTGTCTGATGTAGGTCTCCGCCAGGCGGGCGTCATCCAGGTAGTGAAAGGATGTGACATATGCGGCGGCTTCCGTGATCACATCTGGCGGGTATCCATCCCGGGCCAGGCGCTCCTTCAGCTTTTCCACAGAGTAGTCCCGATTTTTCAGAAGGTTCAGGCTGCGAAGCTTTGCCCGCTTTGAGAGAACCTCCTCCCGAATCTGATGAAAGCGTTCCTCGGGAAGTTCCTCTCCCTCTCTGATCTGGTATTTCCGGATCTCTCCCAGGTAGAGAACGAAGGATCTCCCATCCTCCAACACAACCTTCTGCTTCTTCTCCGTGACCTTAATCAGGCTCGATACCCGCATTGTCTTCCTTCCATTCTCTCATTCTCACTGCCCAGCATTCGAATCTGAAGCCAGAAACCGGATGCCGGCCCAGAATCTTTGCTCCTCTGATCCTAGGCGATCAGGTCCTCCATCCCAGGATCCTCCTCTCCCCCTTCCGCGCTGGAGATGTCACCATAAAGGCTCATGTCTCTCTCATTCAGGGAATCTCCCCCGGCGGAATTCTCAATGCCATCATGAATCATGTTTTCAACACCAAAGCTTTCCCGGACCTTTTCCGAGATCTCCTCCATGGCATCCGGATTCTGGCTCAGATACAGCTTGGCGTTCTCCCTGCCCTGGCCGATCTTCACGCCCTTATAGGCGTACCAGGCGCCGCTCTTCTGCACCAGGTCCAGCTTCTGGGCCAGATCCAGCACATCCCCCTCCCGGGAAATTCCCTTCCCGAACATGATGTCAAACTCCGCTTCCCGGAAGGGCGGAGCGATCTTGTTCTTTACCACCTTGATCCTGGTGTGATTGCCGATTACATCCCCGCCCTGGCGGATCGACTCCGTTCTGCGCACATCCAGCCGGACAGACGCATAGAACTTCAGTGCCCGTCCGCCGGTGGTGGTCTCCGGGTTCCCAAACATGACCCCCACCTTTTCCCGAAGCTGGTTGATGAAGATCACGATGCAGCGGGTATGGCTGATGACCCCGGTCAGCTTGCGCAGGGCCTGGCTCATCAGTCTCGCCTGGAGTCCGACATGGGAGTCCCCCATCTCGCCCTCAATCTCGGCCTTCGGCACCAGGGCAGCCACCGAATCCACGATCAGAATGTCCACCGCCCCGGATCGGACCATGGTCTCACAGATTTCCAGTGCCTGTTCCCCGTTGTCCGGCTGAGAGATGTAGAGATCATCCGTGTTCACCCCGATATTCTTGGCGTAGATCGGGTCCAGCGCATGCTCGGCATCGATGAAGCCAGCGATGCCGCCCCTCTTCTGCACCTCCGCAATCATATGAAGCGCCACCGTGGTCTTCCCAGAGGACTCAGGCCCGAAGATCTCCACAATCCGCCCCTTGGGAATCCCACCCTGCCCCAGGGCAATGTCCAGACTCAGAGAACCTGTGGGCACGGTCTCCACACTCATGCCGGAACTGTCCCCCAGGCGCATCACTGCCCCTTTGCCGTAGGCCTTCTCGATCTGTGAGATCGCCGCGTCCAGTGCCTTCAGCTTCTGATCTCCCATGCGCTCCTGGGAGAAATCCACAGTTTTCCCTGCCTTGGATGCCGATGCTGCCGTATCTGCTGCCGCCTTTCTCCCTCTTGCCATTTTTCTCCCTCCTCTGGCTGTCGATGGACCTGTCCTCACCACCCCAGCGCGCTCCGGCAGTCTGACGCCTCCGCTCCCTTTTTCAGAAAGGCCCACAAGTCTCAAAAAGGCAGAAACGGCATTGATATCCTATGGCAAACGCAAAGGCTTGTCCAGCATGGTGGAAAGATCCCGGGACCCCGAGGGACTCCGAAAGCGGAGAGATGACAGGTCGTGTCTAGATATCTTTGTTGTATCAGAAAGGGGTCATATCAGGCAAG
>CADBUA010000156.1 GCA_902797665.1 uncultured Lachnospiraceae bacterium
ATGCATGAATACGTCATTCTCCGCTTCAGGCTTCCGCTTCCACTGTCTTCACCGTCGGGGCAAATCCCGCGATGATCGTCAGAAGAAAAGCCAGGACCGCGCAGGACGCGAAGAGAATGAAGCCACGAATCGTGTCCGGTCCATCCAGCTTGGCAATCACATATCCGATCTGGTTGACCATCAGGGCTGTGCCGAAGGTGATGGACAGCGCCATGAGAACGGTGTCAGCGATCACAAACAGAGAAAACAGAACCGAGTTCCCGATCTTCCCGCCGGTGAGGATGCCGATCACGTAGACGGCCACTGCGCCGATGAGAAGGTAATAGGCGATCCGATCCGTATACATCACAGATCCATAGAGGGCCAGCGCCGCGATCGCGAAAATGGCGGCAATCACATAGATATAGAATCCTGCTGCTCTCTTTGTTTTCATCGTATTTCTCCTCCTTCCGGCCCTCTCAGGCTGCCTTCTTCTCTTTGCCGCGCTTCACCAGACCGATCACCGAAAACAGCAGCGTCAGGAGACCGAACGCGATTGAGGCACCATACAGAGCCTTCTGATACCAGGTCAGAACATAGATCCGCTCGGTGGTGGAAGTGGTACCGTTCATGACGTTGGAAGCGGCGATGTTGTACAGGTAGTACTTCAGGCTGGTCTTCATCTCCTGCTGGAAAGCGGTATCCTTCGCGATCTCGTCCTTCGACTTCTTCATCTCACCGATGTTGGAGGTCTCATAAGCGGAAGTCGTCAGGCAGTTTCCGCCGCCGCCCGCTACGATGTCGCGCCAGTTCATATAGTCGGCACCGTTGATCATATCCGTGACAATCCAGCCATCATATCCCCACTCATTCCGGAGGATATTGACCAGAAGATTTCTGCACGCTCCGGCATAGACGGTTCCGACACGGTTGAAGGCGGTCATCAGGCCGTCCGCTGTGTTCTCACTCAGCATCAGCTGGAAGCAGCGGAGTTCGTTTTCTCTGGCAGCCTGCTCATCAAGGAAGGTGGAGACACCCGAGCGGTTGGACTCCTGATGGTTAAAGGCAAAGTGCTTCGGCTCCACCATCAGACCCTTGCTCTTTCCGCCGATGCAGATGCAGTTGGACATGATGGCAGTCAGGACAGAATCCTCTGAGAAATACTCATGGTTTCTTGCGCAGTAGACCGCGCGGTGCAGGTTTGCGCCCGGGCAGAAGATGGATCCTTCATTGGACCAGAGGCCATCCTCACCGAACAGTTTTCCCTGAGCCTCTGCCAGATCCTTGTTGAAGGTTGCGCCAAGAAGCGGTTCTGTGGGCATGGTTGCCATGGAATAATTGGCGAACTCATCGTCCTCTGTTGTGTAGTACTCACGCCCGGAAAGATCCTTGGACCAGCGGACCGCGTACCCGCCCACCTGGTCAAAGGCAAAGCCGACCGGGCCATCATTCGCATAATTTCTCGGAAGGCCGACAGAGTCGATGTTCTCGATATCGTCGCCGCCCTTTTCAACGAACTGGATCGCCTCATCCAGGCTGACCTGATCCAGCAGCTGATCCCAGAGCGGGTCTGACAGATCTGTGACGCCGGCGGGCTTGCCGTCCTCGCCGATGATCAGCATATCGATCAGGGCAAGACCATTGTCCGCGCCCCAGGTGACGCCTTCGCCATTCTCATTCAGGCTATAGTTGCTGTTGCTAAGGCCCACCATCATGGCCTCGGTCGGAGTGATGGCTTCAATCGGCGTCCACCCCTTCGTCCAGTCAGACCTTGTTGTGTACTCCACGGTGTTCTCGATCAGCTTGTTGATGTCCGCGTCCTGAAGCTGATTGGAGACGCCTCCCGAGTAGGTCGTGCTGTCTGTCTCCGCCAGGTTCCACTTGATCGCGTTGTCCGCGTTGATCTCCTCGCTCTCCGCGGTCATGACAAGTCCGTCCTCGGAGCCGGTCTTCTGCGCGAGCACGTTGTTGAGGGCTTCGTGCGCACCGTTTCCGATGGCGAAATAGTAATCTCCGCTCTCAAGGACCCAGGCACCCTCTGTGCCATCCTCGTTCGCGTGCGTCTTGTCATAGGAAGCAAAGTACCTGGGATCGAATTCAACCTCTACCGTCTCGCTGGCTCCCGGTTCCAACAGGCCTGTCTTCGAAAAGCCAATGAGCTGAATCGCGGACTTCTCCAAACCGCCCGCACTGTAGGGTGCCTGCACATAAAGCTGCACCACACTCTTGCCAGCCTGATCGCCGGTGTTCTCCACCGTAACGGTGGCCTTTCCAGCTGCGCCGATCTCACACTCGACAGCGTCGAGCTTCTGGCTGAAAGTGGTGTAGGAAATGCCATAGCCGAAGGGGTAGCTGACCTCATCCTCATAGACCCAGGCATTCCCGGAGGCGCCGGCAGCGTCAGAGGCATTGCCCTGACCAAGCACGGAATCCTCGTAGCGGGTCTCGTAATACTTATAACCGTTGTAAATGCCCTCGGACTCCACCAGATACCAGTCAGCCTTGTTCTCCTCGGTAAGAAGCGCGTTCTTGTCCTGGGAGTTTCCGCTGTAGAGGTAGACACCGAAGTTCACCATGGCGGGAGCGGAGGTACTGAGAACCGCATAGGTGTCGGTCAGATGTCCAGACGGATTGGCCTCACCGATCAGCACGTCAGCTGTGCCCAGAAAGCCGTTCACACCAGGCTCACCGGCCCAGACAATGGCATCGATGTCCGCATCGTTCTTGAGGTCTTCAATCTCAATGGGGTTGTTGCAGTTGAGCATGACAATGACCTTGGTGCTGTGTGCCTTGGCCAGCTCAATCATCGCCTTCTCGTTCTCAGACAGAGCCAGCGGTCTCTCATAGGAGTCCGTATCCGGTCCTGTCATCTCCGGATTGTAGTCCGCCGCCTCGGAACTTCCGCGGGAAAGGACCACGATCGCGGCTGTGTCATCCGCGCTCTTAAGAAGGTCGTCCTTGTACTCCTTCTCCGGAACTTCACCGACGTTATAGCTGGACGGATTCTCATACATGGTCCCGAAAGAGGGCTTGATCCCCTGTCCGCCCGGACGGGCATAGCTCTTGGCCGCATCGGAAGCATAGAAGTCCAGGAAGTCCTGATTCAGCTGCATGCCCTTCAGCGCGAAAGCTTCCTCAATGGAGTACTTCTTCTGATCAGTCTCATCGTTGACAGTGGCGGAAGATCCGATCATGCCGCCGTAAGTGGGGTTATGGGAGTTCATCCCCCACAGGGTCACCGCCTCGCTGGAGGCATCCAGCGGAAGCGCTCCGTTCTCGTTCTTCAGGAGAACTGTGCCCTCCTCGACGATCTCCTCAGCCAGCGCGTTCTTGGCCTCAACGATCTCCTTCACAGAGCTATAGTCTGACTTGAAGTAGGTGGAGTCCACGTTCTCCCCTGCCTCGGCATTGTCAATCACCTTATAGTTCGATGTGCCCAGTTTGCTGTTCAGAAAGGCAGCGTTGGAATTCACAATCCCGGTGCCGCCGATCAACAGGGCCATAAGGCCGGCCGACAGACTGGTCAGTCCGCGCCACGCATTCGAATGCCCTTTTTTGCTCATCTGCTCCTCCCTTCAAACAAATGCAGGATCTTTTCGCTTTTGTTACACATTTCTTCGCATCATATGCCCTGTACCACGGGCCATAGACCTCACAAGCTGATCTTGACCATGACTATAGCAGACAAGGAGCCCCCAAAAAACCAAAGCCCGCCAATTGCACAAAATCAGGCGCGAAATGCAGGCGCCCGCAAAGGCCTTCCAT
>CADBUA010000157.1 GCA_902797665.1 uncultured Lachnospiraceae bacterium
GATTCCCTGCTGGATTCGCTCCTAAGGACCCGCCTCTCCCATTCTCTCTTGTCAGATCCAGCTTTTCCTGACTGTCCTCTCTGGTCAGGCCAATTTCCCCATGATTCCCCTTTTTCCCTTCTCTCGATATCTCCTCCATTTCTGCGTTTCCGGCAGGAAATCCGTGCTTTTTCACGATTTCGATCTCCCTCACCCGCCTCGTCTCTCTTCCCTTCTCTGCGCGCTCCCGCGCAGGAGACCGGCAGCTGGAAGAGCGGCCTGGAGGGATCAGAAAATCTCCGCTTCTCTGTCCTTTGAGCGGATCTGCTGACGCTGCTCCTTTCCATTCTTCGCATCCCACATCCCGGCTGTTTTTCTCTCCGTCACTCCCCGGTCTGAAGTCTGTCTCCTGTCCCCTTTTTCTATTTTTATCCGGAGGCATCCAAATCTGCCGGACGCGTCAGGGGAGATCCCCACCCTGCCTGCCGGATCGCAAATTCAAAAGCCCGCGGATTTCTATGTATTTCTATGTCGAACCTCAAATCTTCTTCTACTTTATCATAGCAGAACAAGCACGCCAGCGCAATACTTGTATGAACAAATGGAGGAGTTTTTTTTATACTTTTTCGGAACGAAATCTTAAGCCCCTTGTCTGATCCAGAAGCGCCTGAATTTCCATCTCTCAGGCAGCGCCCACCTGGATCACTCAAGCTCCTGGGCTTTTTGATTTCTCTGGTCCATGATTGGCCGCGGCCATGCCGCAGAAAAGAATTCCGCTAGCTGTCCAGTCCGCTTTGCCCGCTGTTCGCCGGGCGAGGTCATACAGCTCAAAAGCAAAGGTCGGGCGCACTTTCCATGGGGGCGTAGAAGCATCAGCCCGGCTGAACGCCTATAGAAGTTTGCAGCTGATGCATTCCATAGAGCTATGTCTCGGGGAAAATCGCAGACAAAAAAACCTGTGGACCCTCTTTGTTAGCCACAAAGACCCACAGGGTGAAACAAAAGCAATCAATCTTTCTTCTTTATCTTTCTGTTTTTCTGTCTATCTTCCTTCTATCTTCCTTCTATCTTCCTTCTATCTTCCTTCTATCTTCCTTCTCTTTCTTCTCTTTCCATCTGATTTTATTTCTCCCCAGCTCCCCTGCCGAGGATCTCGTCGATGTCGAAAGCCTCCTCGCTGCAGACTTCCCACTCGTCCATCTCTTCGTTGTAAAGGAGCCAGATGCCTTGCCCAAGCGCATACTTCTCGACTCGATAGAGGTCAAACCAGAGTTCCCGCCAGGGATCAGCGTCATCAGCGCAATAAATGGCATGTAATACAAAACGGAGAATCTCTGTCTCTGTGATCCGGTCATAGAAAAGCTCCACATCCCCCCGATTGTCAGGGTTTTTGCCCTGGATGGGAAGAGCCAGAAAGCGTCGGACGGACTTCTCGTTCAGAGAGAATTCCGCCTCCAGAAAGCCGTAATCCAGAAGCGCCTCCCCAGCAGCCTCATCGAGCTCCTTCAGGATCTCCTCCTTTCTTCGCATCTCACGGAGATAGCTGTCAATCCGGGAACGCTCCCCCTGAACCTTCTCTTTCTTTTTCTGGCGCTCCCCAAACTCGATCAGGTTTGCCATGATCTCCTCCATTGACCATTGTCACTCAGCCTTTATGCCCCATGTCATTCCCCGTCTATGGATGAAAGCGGTAAGTCCCCCGTATAGACAGCCGGAATGCCACAGACCAGCCCCTCAATCTCTGAAAGGCTCAGGACCCCCAGATGGGACAGGCGGTTTCTGGCATCCCAGAACATACGCAGATTCATGGTCTCCTCCGCCGTAAGCTCCAGATAGCCCTGCAGGTGCCTGAGAAGGCCGATCTCCACATCCTCCGGGTCACGGATCGTATCCCCCTTGTTGTTCTCCACCGGAAGGCAGCGGTCGATCTCTTCATGGTGCTTATGGATGAACTCACTCCGAAAGCTCTCAATCAGCGGATAGAACTGCTGGATCTGGATGGTCCAGATCCTCCGGCCAAGCTCCTTCTCCTCCCCTTTCCCCTGGATCTTCTCCCCCTTCTCCCGACTGAGAAAGGCAGAGGGATCCTCCAGAAAGAGGTCTCCGGCTGTAACTGCTGCCTCGCAGAGCTCCACGTCAAGCCCGCAGAGCTCCGCAGCCAGGGAAGCCAGGTACATCTGCTTCCACTCCGGTATCTTCAGCTGGGAGGCGGTCATGGTGCAGAAGATATAGGAGTCAAAGGGCTGGATCCGGGAGCTATAGTCAAAGGACACGACCCCCCGGATCACCCGGCGGCGCCCAATCTCACCGCGGACGATGAGCAGGAAGACGCCCGGGGCCTGACCTTCAGGGATGTACTTATAATAATCTTTCAGAAACTCAACCCACTCCTTGTAGTTCTTCCGGGTGACTCCCTCCACCCACAGGTACTGATCGTTCAGCACGATGTCCCGGCTCTCCGCCAGAAATTTCCCGGCGGACTCGGTGCTGCGATAGCAGACCCTTTTCTCCTGCTTGCAGAATTTCCAGATCAGGTTCTTTCCAATATCCGCCTCCGGGGATTCAAAAGTGCTGAAGGTCCCTCTGCCGTCCTCCATGCGGATCTTGTCCCAGATGAGGTTGAAAAGCTCCTCATACCAGGGCACATCCTGGGGCAGGTAGAGGACGGCCCCCTTCCGGTCCAGTGCCGTAGAAACAATGTCTTCGATGAAGAGAACCGGATTTGAAATCCGATTCCACCAGATATTCTCCATGTGTTTACTCCATGCAGTTCAGGATCCCCTCCTCCACAGCGTCCGGCGTCCCCATCATCTGATAGAATCGGTAACTGTTGAAGCAGTACATCCCCTCGGACGGCTTCCGGAAAACATTGAGTTCGCACATTTCCTGCATCAGCGCGTCCACCTGCCTTCTTTTGAGGTCTGTGATCTTCCTGACCTCAAACTCTGCGCCGACATACATGATGTCCCCGGCGCTGTACTCGTTCTTCTCCGGGTGGTGATGGTAGAGATAAGCCATGAACAGGGCGATGATATAGTAATAATTGTCATCCCCCAGCCTCAGGGTAATCTCAAACTTCTCCTTGATTTCGTTCTGAAGCTCCTCCTCCATCAGGACCTTTTTGATGTGGTCCTCCTCCACCACGTAGGGCGGGGTGTCCAGCTCATTGTAGCCGGCGTAGTCCGGCTTTCTCATGGCTTCCAGAAGCTTCTGGCAGTACATCTGCAAAAGCCCCGGGAAGTAGTTGGTGGTTGACAGAATCATGGGCACCAGGGCTTCCTTCTCCCTGGGGAAACGGAGACCCAGGTAAAACAGGGGCTCCTCCAGAAGCTCCGTAGCTTCCATGACATTAAACGGCTTCACGGTCAGCGTGCTCAGATGGGTGAGCCCCACGTTCGCCGAGAGGGCCGCGTCCCGGGAGAAGCGCACAATGTCCCGAAGGCCTGCGATCACAAACTTGAAGCGGTTGATGAAGGCGCTCTGAACCTCCTTCAGAAGGTCGAAGGGCACGTAGTTCACATCTTTGCTGCTCTCGATGAAGGCGTCCGCCTCATCGAGCAGGAGCAGGAAGTAAGGAATCCTGTTCTCCTCCTCCTGAAGGCGGATCTTGATTCTCCGGCAGAGGACGGCCCAGTCAGAGCTTTCCAGGGGCTCCCGGAAGATTCCCTCGTCCGTCAGGGCACGGGAAACCTTCAGTGCCGCATCCGCATAGTTCAGGTACTTGATGTCCACCAGGACGACCCGGTCCCCCTCGGCGTTCCTGTTGAGATGCATCCTGGCCATCTTCAGCAGAGCCGATTTTCCCAGCTGCCGGCCCCCGTAGACGATGTTGACGCCGGTTGGGGACTCGATAGCCAGGAGCTGTTCCTTCCTTCCGATGAACATCTCCGGCGGCATCGTGTTGGACGAATCCGCCACGTAGGGCTGATAGAAGCAGTAGGGCATGACGATCTCCATCAGCATGCGGTTGATGGCGGTCTCGTCGTAATTCTCCTTCAGGTAGGCGACCACCACCCGGTCGATCACCGCGAAGATCTTCTCATAAGCCTCCTGCTTGACTTTCCTGGCAAGCTTACGCTTCTCGGAGGCGGTCAGGGCAGAGTTCAGGAGAATGATCGTATGGCGGGAGCAGCCAGCCTCCTTCATGATGGAGATCAGCTTATCCGCCGACTGGTTGCCGTTGACCACAAGAAGTCGGAAAGGCTCCTCCACGGCCAGAGATCCGAAGGCTGCGATGGGGTGGCTGTAGTGGCTCCTGCCGCCATCCTGAGGCTTCGGGCAGCGGACAGAGAAGCACTCGTATTTCCCGATCGCCCGCTCCGCTGCCACAGTGATTCCCTCCGGGAAGCCAAGGGCCAGCATCAGGCCCTCCGCCTTCTGAACGGAGTAAGAGGCCCCGCTGAGAGGCCAGTAGTTGATCAGCCGCATGCCCCCGCGGATGTCCTTGTTCATCTGACCGCCCGGAGACGGGATCTGCTTCTGAAGCTCCCGATTTGTGTTGGAGACCATCTTGTAGAGGACCTCGTATTTCTGGATGAAGTCCATCAAGACGTCGTTCTGGATACTCTCCAGCTCGCTCTCGATCTCCCCGTGCTTGAGGCGGTTGATGAATTCCTCAGCCACGTTATAGTTCTGCTGCTCAATCATCCGGTTGATCCGCTCGATCCGGGTCTGGATCTCCGGGTTTTCCAGCTTCTTCTTATTGTTGGCAAGGTACTCCTGGAGCTCCCGCGTCACCACATGATCTCTGGCTTTTGCGGTCTGATGGATGGTCTCCTGGATCTCCGCCAGGATTCTCCTGAAGTAGCCGTAGTTATCCGTAGACTCCGCCCGCTCATAGCTCTCGTCGATGATGCGCTCATACTTCGAGCGCATGTCGCCCTCGGTGTTGTCGAGCTGCCCATAGCTCTGAGCCAGGATCAGGTCAGCCACCGCCTCCTTCTTGCTGTTTTCGGCCATCTCCCGGATGACCTCAAGGTCTCTTTGGGTGTCGAAGGCGGAGGCGTCAAAGTTCGGGTCCAAAGCCTTCCGGCAGCCGATGATGAGATTGGCGGTGCCGATGTTGTCGCGCTCATACTCCCCACCCCCTGAGGAAAGGATCCGGTAGAGACGGTCCTCCCAGGAGAAGGGGCCCTCCTTCAGCCCGGACGCGTGGTTCTCAATCCGCCGGAGGATGTCCAGCTGCGGAATACTGTTGGTGATATTGATCAGAATCGGCAGGTAGTTTTCGTCCAGCGAGACCCAGTCATCCCGGAGAAAGCCCGCGTAGAAGAAGCGCCGTCCTGACTCGTCGTAGCTTCCGTCAAGGCGGGAGATGATCTCGCCGATGGCGCTGTCAAGAATCCGGCAGCCCGCCAGAGTCCGATCGTCGAGATCCCGCCTCTTTTCGATCTTCTGGTTGAAGGCAAGGGCACCCTTCAGCGCCTGTTCGATCTCGGACTTCACCTTCCGGGACTTCTCGAAGCTGCCGGAATCCCCCATCGAAAGCAGAGATGACAGACGGACATACTGGATCAGGAGCCTGGCGCCCTTCTCCAGAAGGCTCTTCAGGTTCTGGCGCTTGCTCCCCATCAGCTTGGAGGATTTCTTGTAAATCTGGACGTTCTTCTGGGCTTCCTCCCAGGCCGCGTTGATGACTTCCTCAATCTTCTGCTGATCGAGATGATCCTCCTCCGTGTCCGCCCCATCCTGGAGATAGTTCTTCGCTAAGTGAGCCCGGATCTTTTCGATGGAGGCAGGATCCCGGCTGTTCTCCACAGCCGCCTTGAATGAGCTGCCAAAGTCTCCGTCCCGGGAGAAGAGAATCTTCTTGGTCTCCAGGTAGCGCTTAAAGGAGACACTCTCGGTCGGATTGGCCAGGATATAGCCCTCGTAGTACTTCACGATCTCAGCGTGGAGTTTCTCCAGGTCGCTCTCAATGAGCCGGATGTCCTTTCTGCGGTAGTCCGCGAAACGGTCCAGACCCGCAAAGTTTTTCATGCGAAACTGAACCATCGCATAGGCCGCATCCCGGAGGGATGCGTTCTCCTGCATGGGCAGGGCCCCGGAGCAGAGATCATAGAGCTGCTGAATGCTGTAGTCCGCGCTCACCTGGTCATAGAAGAAGGCCCGGATGGACGCGGCGGTCAAGAGAAAGTCATCTGCCTCCTCCTCGAAAGCGCTGAAAAGGTTGGTGGAGGAGTAGGTCAGACTGAGATAGGGGTCCAGAAGCGCATAGCTCAGCTGCAGCGCATAGTTTGTCAGGTTGTTGTAGCACGCTCCCGCCGCGTGGGCGAATGCCGCGGCACAGTAGAGCTTCCCCTCCCGGATCATCTGATAGATGCGCTGGAGAAGCGTTTCCTTCGTTTCCCTGCTGGCCTCCAGGGAAAAATCTCCCTGGGCCGGAGGCGCTTCCTCCTCCATAGGCTCCGTATCTTCCACAGGAGCCGAAGAGACGTCTCCTGCAGCAGAGGCATCCAGAGAAACAGAGTCAGACGAGGACACTTCCTGAAGGCTCTGCGTCCCCTGCTCCTTTTCCGGACCCCTCTCGGACTCCTTTGGCGCGTCTGCTCCCGGCGCTTCACTCTCCATCTTTCCGGTCCGTGTTTCCTGGCTGATGATCTCCTCAAAGAGCACGCTCTCCCGGCTGTCGTAGCGGACCAGATGATCCTCATGGACACCGTAAAGGTAGGAAACTGACCCGTCAAAGGACGGGAGACTCTCCCGGACCGCCTCTGCATAGCCGCGGGCGGCTTCATCCGTGACAGCGAAGTAGATGACCGGATCTCGATAGAGATTGCTTTCGTAGGCGTTTGAGATGTCCGAGAGAAGGTGGGAAAAGTCTGAGACTTTCCCCGTCACCACCGCCGAGAGGAAGAGATTGTAGTACTCCCGCTCTCCCCCCTCCGGCCGGTTCACGCCAGGCGCTGCCAGCATGGTAAACCAGTCCTGCCGCATCTGCCCGGAAATGTGGAAACCGTTGAAGACCTTCCCGCACTTCTCCGACGCCCGGCAATAGATCACCCGGAGCAGCACATCACTGGCCTTATGAAGTTCGGCCTCACTCACCCTGCCGCCGCTTTTCCGGTCCAGCATCCTGGAGATACCGGGGTTCTCCACAGCCTTTCGGCCCTTTTCTGAGAGGGCATAGAGGCTGTCAAAGCCCGGAAGGCTGTACTCGATGAGAAAGCCCTTGCTCAAAAGATGCTGGATCTCCGCATCGATCACGGTCTCCGGGACACCCCAGTTGTGGAAATAGGCGGCTGTCGCGGGTGTTGTGCTGTAGATAACGCTGAGTATCCAGCCCGCTGCTCTGCTGTTTCCCTCCTCCAGCTCCTTCCTGGCCTTACGGACGGAAAAAGAAGCCTTCTTCGCGCTCTCCGGCTCTGAGGCCGGGAGCTCTTCGCTGCCTTCATAGAGGGCGCCATGCTTCTGAAGGGCCTCCATGAAATCATAGTCTTCCTGCGTAAAGGTCTCTTCAGGCTTTTCCGGAGACTCCTTCGAGATCTCTCCCACTGTGGACGCTTCCAGATGGGGCTCTTCCAGA